>NZ_JBCLNI010000030.1:0-44758 GCF_039062885.1 Blautia sp. 2227st1_G12_2227SCRN_220401
CTTGTAGCCTGCCGCTGATACCGTCTGGATTGTGCTTTTCCTTTCGTTTTTTGTTCCAACTAATTAGCCATGAACTGCTTAATGCCCTGTGATTTTGCCGCAGGGTTATCCGACCCGTAACCTTCCAGAAGGTTGATGACGCCCCATACCGCCAGACCGGCACCAAGAGCCATAACCAGAATTTTGAGAATGTCGATTGCCTGATTGAAAAATTCCATATACGTTCCTCCATTTTGTTTGTTTGATGGTTTTGGGTACAAAAAAAGCCGCCCACATCGGCGGCGCTTCGGGTCATCATGGCCCGAAGTTACACAAACTCGTCGCTGTCCAGATCATCGAAATTCAACAGGTCAGCTTCTTCGTCCGTGTCGGAGCCGTCCACTTCGTACACCGTGTATTCGTCCTCCGGCTTTAGTCTCAATGGCCGGTGGCGGAACAGGCTTTCCAAGCGGAAGGCGTTTTTCTTTTTATCAAATTCGGCTGTGTACTTGTAATTCGGGTGCTTTTTCAAGTCATACTTCGGGGACAGGAAGGGCGGGAGCCCCCGAAGCTGCAAGATACATTTATCCCCGGGCATGGTGGTGATCTCGCTGGTGGTCATCAGTTCCCGGCCAAGCCGCTGCATATTCTGGCTGTAACTTTCAGACTGTCCCCGGCTTCGGCCCTCGGTCTGCATAGAGATGGTGGCCTTGCCCAGCCAGTTTTCCGAAATATCCTTTAGGGTGGAAGCCTCCCGGCCTCCGAGGAATACGATACTGTCCATGTTGCCCATGATGGTTTCGGAATGGTCTTTGTACAATGCCTTGCACTGGCTTATAGCCTGATAAAAGAGCGTCAGGCTGATCTCACGGGAGCGGATGACGGCCACGATCTTTTCCAGCCCCGGCACCTGCCCGGTGTTGGCAGCCTCGTCCCATAGCACCCGCACATGGTAGGGCAGACGCCCGCCATAGGTGTTGTCAGCCCGTTCACACAGAAGGTTGAACATCTGCGAAAAAGCGAGGGCAACCAAAAAGTTGTAGGTGGTGTCCGTGTCGCTGATAAGGAAGAACAGAGCCGATTTTTCATCCCCCAGCTTATCAAGCTCCAGCTCGTCATAAGACATAATCTCCCGAAGCTGGGGAATATCAAAGGGAGCCAGTCTTGCACCGCAGGAAATCAAAATGCTTTTGGCTGTCTTGCCGCTGGCGAGCTTGTATTTCTTATACTGCCTCACGGCGAAGTGCTGGGGGCTGCGGCGTTCCAACCCGTCAAACATATAGTCCACCGCATTTTTGAAGGTTTCGTCATCCTCCCGGACTTCCATGCTGTTTATCATTTCCACCAGCGTATTCATGTTGCGTTCTTCCTCCGGCCCCTCAAAGACGATGTAGGCCACAAGGGCACAGTACAAGAGGGTTTCGGCTTTGGTCCAGAACTCGTCGCCCTCCTTGCCATCGCCTTTGGTGTTGGCGATCAGGGCGGTAACGAATTTCAAAACATCGCTCTCCGTCTTGATATAGGCCAGCGGATTGTAGTGCATGGATTTTGAAAAGTCGATACTGTTGAACACCCGCACCCTGTATTTCTCCCGTTGCAGAAACCGCCCGCACTGGTCGAGAGTGCCGCCCTTCGGGTCTACCACCACATACGAGGAATGGGATTGAAGGAGCTGCGGGGTCAACCAGAACCTTGTCTTTCCCGAGCCGGACGATCCGATGACACAGGCGTTTAGGTTCCGGGCATTGGCGGGTATCTTCGGACGGGTGTTCATGGTAAGGAACTCCGTCCCGGTCAGAATGACATTGTTCTGAAATTTAGGGTCTACAAACGGCTTTATATCCTCCTTTGTTCCAAAGCGGGCGGTGCCGTACTCTGCATCCCGCCGGAATTTTTTCGCCTGCCTGATCTTTGACTGTATCAGCAGATACACCCCAGCCGCACCGGCAAGGCCCACCAGCAGGTCAATACCGCCAAGCCCCGGCCAGTAGGTTTCAAAGGCTTTGGGGAAGGTATCGAGCATCCCCATGAGCTTTGTCCCGAAGTCTGTGCCGGGGGCGATCCGGTAGGCCGTCCCGATTTTGGAGAAGAACCAGAACACAAAGAGGTACGGCAGGTTTGGGAGCACATATTTTCTAATCTTGTCACTCAACGTCCGTCCTTCACCGCCTCTCTGGTCCGCTGCTTTTCCTTTGCCTGCGTCCTGATCTGCTCCGTGAATTTCCGAAGCTGGCCGAGGATGGAAGCCTTGTCCTGCTCTTTGTTCAGCACCTTTGCGCTGTACTTCTGGAAGGCCGCCGTGATAGCGTCCGCCTGATTGGCTTTGAAAAACAGTAGGTAATGACCGGGGCTCACTTTATGGAAAGCGTAGTCCACATGGAACTCCTTTGCGATCCGGTCAAAATCCTTTGGGGCTCCCACATAGGGCATGGCGCTTTTGCCGCCATAGTGGTTCATCAGCTTTTTTACACTCTGGCGTCCCTGCGGGGTCAGCGCCTTCCGGTGGTGCTTTTGCAGCGCCCGCGCTACCTTCCCAAGAGCGGCAGCCAGCACTTTTCCCGTGAGCTTCGTTGTCCTGATCGAAAGGGCAACCGTTTTTTGGTTTACTTCTTCCTGCATAAAACCTCCTTTCCGTCGGGGTTCCCGCTATCCGGGAGGCCCCCGTACAATCTCGGGGAACAGAAAACCTCGGGCCAATGTGGCCCGAGGCTTACCGCTCGGCATCTCTGCCGGACGGAGCTTTCTTTTCCGGCTCCGTCTGGACTTTTTCACCCTGTTCCCGCATGGTCTGCAAGATAGAGGGCTTCTTTTGGAGCTGGGAGGGCTTTTCGCCGGACAGCGGCTTGATACATTCCAGACGGTCAGCCGCCCGGATGGCGTTGTCCGTGAGCTGCCTCTGCCATGCGCCTACACTGGGAGCCCAGCGGAAACCGCTGCTTTTCAACTCGGCCCGGGTGTCCGCGTCAGGCTTTCCGTCAAAGAATACCTGCAAGCGGTTGTCCTCCCGGTTCATCTCCACACGGCCCCCGTCGAACTCCCAGCCGGAAAACTCCCGCTGCGCCTGTTTGGAGAGCTGTTCGATACGCGTCTTTACCCGGCGGATCTCCGCATTGTTGTTGGTAAGCTGGTAGCTTTCAAAGGGCCTCGGGTCGCTCCGCCAGTTTGCCGCCATGCTTGCTTTCAGCTTTTCGATCTGGTCCGGCGACAGCAGCGCACAGCCATCCAGCTTGCCATGCTTGCGGTAATAGGCGTTGACCTCCTTCATAATGAGCTGGGAGCGTTCCAGCCCGTCCAGCTTCTTCTGGAGCTTTTCAATCGCTGCCGGGTCATCGGCGCTGATCCCGCCCATGCCGGTGCTGCGTATCTTATCCAGCAGCCCTTGAATATGCCTCCATTCCTCCATGTTGCTGTCCCGCGCCCGGTTCTGTTTTTCCTTCTTTCCCACCGGGAAATTGGAAGGCCCGGCGATCAGCACAGAGGGAACCCTTGCGTCAATGGCAAAGCCCTGGTTCATGTTTTCGGCCAGCTTGCGGGCGTAGGTGTCTAACAGATGGTCGATCTTCTCATGGTACATGGGGTCCACCCGGGATTTCTGCTGTTCCGCTATGGCGGCGGCCTTGTCCACCATTGCCCGGTATTCCGCCGTTGCGCTCCCTTCCTTGTAGTCGGAAAAGCTGTTCATTTCCTTTGCCCGGCGGGCGGCTCCTTCATTGATAGGGTAATAGTTGATGGTATGCACCTCCTTCATGCTTCGGGCCATGCTGGCCCGAAGTCCTACCGTTCTTCATGGGAAGGCCCCGCCTTGTCCTTCTTCGGAGCGGGCGGGGCTTCTTGAAACCGTTTGAGTGCAGCGAGAATGGAGTGGACAGGCTCGGCCTTTTCAGGATAGGCAAATATCCGGTGTTCCGGCGGAATGTCCTGCGGCCCGTGGTAATACTCCTTGAAGCCCTCCGGGACTGCCGACACATACCCACCGGGAGCGAATACGCCGCCCTCGTTGATACGCACATCCCGCCCGTATGCCTCATAATCGAAGTAGTTCTGAATGTGCTCCGGTATGTCGATAGTCCCAAGCTCGTCGGCGTAAAGACGGCCCAGCCCTTCATCATCGGAAATATCCGGGTAAAAGCGGTAAAGGTCAAGGTTCTGCGTCAGGTTTATCAAATCCTTCACGCTCCTTGTGTGGTTTCCTAAGACAAGAGCGGCTTCAAAGGTTTCCAGTCCGCCCTTATCCCGTACTTCCAGCAGGGCGTGGCCCAGCTCGTTCAGCTCGTCGATGTTCTCACATTCGTAGAGATGATCGTAGAGCCCCAGCACATCACTGTCAAAGCTGGTAAAGAACACTTCGCTGTACCGTTTCCCGTCTATCCCGATTTTGGCAAGGGCGGCCTGCAACTCCTGTGTCGTCATGGGGAAATGTACCGTTGTCCCTACCTCAATCCCCATTAAGGGGTATAGGGCTGTATTGGTTATATAGGCTTCAAACATGGGCTCATTCCTCCTTTCCGGCCCGGTCAGCCAGCACCTCATAAATCCCGGCCATGATGTAATCGGCACAAGGGAGGGCAATCGCATTTCCCAGCGCCTTGTAGCGTTGCAGAGGCCGGATCTCCATGCCGTCCGCCCCGTACTTTGTCCAGCCCTCCGGCAGCCCCATCAGCCGTTCGCTTTCCGTTTCCGTCAGAAAACGGATGCAGCCGCCCTCCGGGTCGCCCTCATACCAGAAGGCAAAGGGCGTTACATCACTGGCTAAAAGAGTGGGAAAAGGGTCAGTTGGTAATCCGAAGCTGTTTCGGAAGGCCGTTTCTTCCTGCCTTTTTGCCGCTCCCCGCATACGGAAGCACTGAAAGGGGTGGATGACTGGTATCTGCCGCCCTGTTTCAAAAGAAGCTGTTCGATCTCCTTCGGCGGCGGCCCGCCCGCCCTCTCCGCAAGGCGGAGGAAGTGGGAGCATTGGACGGGGCTTAAATAGTATGTCTGCGGCACGTCTGCCTCCAAAATCCGCCACGACGAAAATCCGCTGCCTTCGTGCCAGCCTTCGGGAGCCTGCCCAATACTGGGCGTCCATGAGTCGCCAGCACACATCAGGCGTTCCCCCTCGCACCATTCCGGCGTTTCCCCATCTTCCCGAAGGAGGCATTGGAACTTCGGTGTCCGAGAAGGCGGATAAGACGGCTCTAAAGTCCATCCGGTCATTTGTAGAAAACGCTCCCATGACGTTTTCCCAAACAGCGATAGCTGGATATAGGTTATCAGTAGCATCCCTCATTTCCTGTATGATACGAAACGCCTGATAGAACAGGCTTGATTTTGCCCCGGCAAGGCCGGAGCGGTTGCCGATCAGAGAAAGGTTCTGACAGGGGGAACCGAAGGTAATTATATGGACAGGTGGGATTTTCCCGCCGTCCACCTTCGTAATATCCCCCAAATGCACCATGTCGGGAAAGTGCCTTTTGGTTATGGAGATGGGCGCTTTTTCAATCTCGCTGGCCCATACCGGACGGATACCGCACCGGGAAGCAGCCAGAGGGAACACGCCGATCCCGTCAAAAAGGCTCCCCAGCTTAATGTCCGGCATGGCCCGGGGTGCCGTGTCCCTTCACGGCAAGCACCCCTTCCAGCGTTGTCGCCGCAATGCCCAGCCGCCCGGCAACCGCAATATCGTTTTTTACATCCTCGTCCACAACGCTGCCGCAGACGATCAGGGTGTGGGAGCGCCGCAGCATATCCCGGCGCATATCAATCCCGGCCTTGTGTTCCTCGGGAACGCTGTCATTCAAAAACAGCGGCAGATACAAGAGCGGGCAGATCGGGGAAAAGCCCGCCTCATAAGCAAGACGGCAGTAGTGGGCCGCCAGCTCCATATCAACATCCGGCTCGCCGCTCCATGCGGCGGTCAGGTATGCTAAAGGTCGTTTCATTGGTTGAGCCTCCATTTCTGTTTTGGTTTAGGGAAAAGCAAGAGTTCGCCCAACCCCTCCGCCCCTTCCCCCGGGAAGGGGAACGGCTCTGGAGAATTTATATCCCCGTCGCTTGACCGGGAAAAAGCATAACCGGGAGAAATCCGTCAAGGGTGCCTCTGGCACCGCCTGCGGCGGCGCTGCCCTTGACTGATTTTCCCGGCTATGCTACGGAATAACTGGCGACGGGGAATAATTTATATCTCCAGAGCTTCGGGGCGCGGGGCAGAGCCCCGCAATCCTCGGGCCATGCTGACCCGAAGTTTGGGCTTACTTTTCCTGTTCGGTTTTCTTCTCCGGCTTTTCATGTTCCTTCTGCTGACCCTTCCAGTCGTCCAGCAGCTTGATGATCTGGTCCTTCATTTCCCTCGGCGTAGTTTCCTTGCCGAAATACTTGCTCAGTTCCGCACCTGTCAAAATCACTTTGTCTACCTCCTTTTTGTCCTCCATCATAATGCCGTCGATCACATCCCCGTTGAGCAGCTTCTTTTCGTCCAGCTCACGCATACGCTTTGCCTGCGCCTGTGAAGGCGAGGACTGCTGGCTGTCAATGGCGACGGCGATATAGTTCTGGTTCTTCTTGCCGATATAGGAAAGCTCCACCGCCGTAGTAAAGCCCAGCTTTTTTTCATCCATCAGCTTCATCAGGTCTGGAACCAGCTCATTGAGACGGATATACCGCTGCACCTGCTTGACCGCCATCTTATTGCGCTCGGCCACGATCTCGTTGGAGCGTTTGCCAGCGTCCTTCGGGTCAATCTGGCCCGAAGTGCGGGAGCCCTGGTGCTTGATAGCCTCAAGCTGCATTTTCAAGGCTTTGGCCCGCTCACTGGGTAGGATTTCTTCACGCTGGTTGAGATTGTCCTCAACCATCTGTGTGATGGCTTCATCGTCTGTCAGGTTTCGGACGATACAGGGCATATCCGCATACCCGGCAAGCTCGCTGGCTTTCTGGCGGCGGTGGCCGGACACGATCTCATAGCCGCCATCCTCACGGGGACGAACAATAGCGGGCTGGGTCACGCCCTTGTCCTTAACGCTGGACACCATAGCCCGCATTTCTTCATCATCCCGAACCTCAAAGGGATGGTTCTTGAAGGCGTAGAGCTCGTTCAGCTTGATATAGACGATCTGCTCCTTGCCCCGGCGTGGTGCATCCTTCGGCTTTTCGGGTTCCTTCGGAGTGGGAGCAGTCTGCACCGTTGGAGCCGTTTTTTTCTCCGGTTCCTTTTTGACCGCCTTTTCCGGTTTCTGTGCGGGAGCTTTGGGCTTCGGGACTGCGTCCTTGTCCTTATCTGCCTTCGGGGGACGGCCCCGGCGCTTCGGCTGTTCCGGCTCTTTGGGTTTTTCCTCCGCTTTCTTCGGAGCCTCCGGCTGCTTTTCCGGTTTTTCCGTTTTTGCCGGGACAGGCTTTTCCCCGCTGGGAGCTGCCGCCCGTTCCTCGACTTTCTTTTCCTTCATAATTTCAGCGAAGTTATAGACAGAAACCTGTGGGTTCTTTACCTTCGGTTCCGTCTTTTTTTCCGGCTCCGGGGAAACGGAAACCTTCTCCGGCTCTTTTGGGGGAGCGGGAGGCGTTTCCTTGCCCGGCCCGCTATCCGTTACCGGCTGTTCCGGCGTTTTTGTGGTTTTATCATCTGCCATAAGCATTTACCTCCTGTTTTTTGGCATGAAAAAAGGGGCTCAACTTTTCAGTCAAGCCCCCGTGGGAAGTTCCTCCTTTCTCCGCCATGATACAAAAATACCGCCCGTAGTCTCGTTTGGGCGGTACTTTGTGTAAGATTGGCAGTCCATTATTAAGTTTTTTATTATGTTCCCTTTGTACACCGTTGCAAACATTAGATAAATAAAAAAGAGAAATGCATGGAACAGGACAGACCACAAAAAGCATGCCGGATTACAGAGAGCCGCAGGCTGATGAGAAGCGGCAGAAGGTATTTTGTGATATCACCTGGGAGCATCCCGCTGAATAGAAATCTTTAAGTAAGCCGGGACGTAGTCTTCACGTTACAGAAGAGGCTGTTTGATATGACAGTAATAAGTGGTCGCGTTTAGCAATAAATACGATAATACAAAGTGGTACCACGGAACATTCCGCCTTTGTTATCCGAAAGGATAGCAAGGGCGTTTTTTGATGCAATAACTGTTTTACGGTCATTGTATCATGTATAAAAAACACAAAGGAAAGAGAGTTGATATTATGAACGGAATAACAATGATGATCATAGCCATTGTAGTTCTCGGAGGCGCATATCTTCTGTATGGCCGTTATCTCCAGAACAAATGGGGTATTGATCCAAAAGCAAAAACTCCTGCTTATGAGCTGGAGGACGGAGTTGATTATGTACCGGCCGATACAAATGTAGTATTTGGCCATCAGTTTGCATCCATAGCAGGTGCGGGCCCGATCAACGGACCTATCCAGGCCGCAATTTTCGGCTGGCTGCCGGTTCTGCTCTGGATCCTCATCGGAGGTGTATTCTTTGGAGCTGTGCAGGATTTTGCATCCATGTACGCATCTGTAAAGAATAAAGGACGTACTATCGGATATATCATCGAAGCGTATATCGGAAAGCTTGGAAAAAAATTGTTTCTTTTATTCTGCTGGCTGTTCTGTATTCTGGTCGTTGCCGCATTTGCAGATGTTGTAGCAGGAACCTTTAACGGATTTGTCGCAAATGATGCAGGAGCTGTTACAAAGGTAGCGGCAAACGGAGCTGTTGCAACCACTTCCATGTTATTTATATTTGAGGCTGTTGCACTTGGATTTTTCCTTAAATATACAAAATTCAACAAATGGGTCAACACTGCAGTCGCAATTTTACTGCTGGTAGCAGCAATTGTGCTGGGACTTAATTTCCCCATGTATGTAAGTCTTGGAATCTGGCATATCATCATTTTTGTATACATCCTGATCGCCAGTGTCGCTCCTGTATGGGCACTGCTTCAGCCACGTGATTATCTGAACAGCTATCTGCTCATTTTCATGATCGTTGGCGCAGTTATTGGTGTATTTGTAGCCAATCCGTCCTGTAACCTGAAAGCTTTTACAAGCTTTAATGTGGACGGACAGTACATGTTTCCGATCCTGTTTGTAACCATCGCCTGCGGTGCTGTTTCCGGTTTCCATTCACTGGTATCCTCCGGTACTGCATCCAAGCAGATCAAAAATGAGAAAAATATGCTTCCTGTTTCCTTTGGAGCAATGCTGATGGAAAGTATGCTTGCCATCATCGCGCTGATCGCAGTTGCATCCTTTGCAGACGGCGAGGCAGCAGCACAGGGGCTTACAACACAGCCGCAGATTTTTGCAGGTGCTATCGCAAACTTCCTTTCTGTAGTTGGCCTTCCACATTCACTGGTATTTACCCTGATCAACCTTGCAGTATCTGCATTTGCACTGACCTCTCTTGACTCTGTAGCCAGAGTCGGACGTCTGTCATTCCAGGAATTTTTCCTTGATTCTGATACAGATGAGGAAAACATGAGCCCATTTCTGAAAGTCGTAACAAATAAATATTTTGCAACAGTTATCACACTGGTACTTGCCTACATGCTTACAAAAGTAGGCTATGCGGAGATCTGGCCGCTGTTCGGTTCCGCAAACCAGCTGTTATCCGTACTTGCCCTTGTAGCCTGCGCGGTATTCTTAAAGAAAACAAAACGTCAGGGCTGCATGCTCTGGATCCCGATGGTATTCATGATGGCAGTTACCTTCACAGCACTTGGTATGACCATCACAAAACTTTCAAAAGCACTTTTTACAACAGGACTGGATCTTGGAAACACCTTACAGCTTGTATTTGCAGTATTACTGCTGATCCTTGGTGTATTGGTAGCGATCCAGGGCGTGAAGAAACTGCTTGAGAAGACAGATGATAAAAAAGCAACGGCATAATATTATCGGATGAGATTACGTATTTTTGTTTGGCTGGAGAAGCATAAAAAGGTACTGATGGATTTGTTAGTGTATTGCAGCAATTCTTTACCTTCCTCCAGCTTGCAGCGCAAAATAAATGCGCTGACAGAAAAACCAAGGGTCTTTTTAAATAATCAGGAAATGATGGCTGCGATGATGGAAGGAATGCCGCTTCGTCAGTTGTTAAGCTTCGTTCCCGGAATTAAAAGAGAAATGCTGGAACAGATGGTTGGTGCTTTAAACGAAGGCTTTGCATATAATAAAAAAAATGTATCAATGGAAATGAAAGCCTTATGCCAGATCAGAAAATAGAGAATCTTCTTAATCTTGCCATGAATGCCCTGCCGCAGGAACGGGCGAAATCGGAAAATCTGAATGTGGGATATGATCCCACCACCAGGCTGTGGGATGTGATCGTGAAATACAGCGGTCCGGAAAGCGGACTTGGTGGTGAGAGGATCCAGGTGGTCCCGCTGCTTGGCAGCTATGCAGTAGTGACATTGCCGGAAACGGAAATTTCTGCATACTCAGTCAGAGAGCAGATCGAGTTTATAGAAAAGCCCAAGAGACTTTATTTTGAGACCTTTGAAGAGCGGGAGGCAAGCTGCATTTTGCCGGTGCAGAATGGAGCCGATGGCTTAACCGGCAAGGGGATTTTGGTGGGTATTGTGGATTCCGGGGTGGACTATTTCCATCCGGATTTCAGAAATGAGGATGGCAGTACCCGGATCCTGCGACTGTGGGATCAGAGTGTAGCTGGAAATCCACCGGAAAACTATGTATCAGGAACTGAATATACAAAGGAAGAAATTGATGAGGCGCTTACACTCGGGGAAACCGAAGGCAGGCGCCTTGTTCCGTCTGGGGATTTCAGCGGACATGGAACAGCAGTTCTTGGAATAGCAGCAGGAAATGGGAGAGCATCGGATGGAGTGAATCGAGGCGTTGCGTATAGAAGTGATCTTCTGGTGGTAAAGATGGGAAA
Organism: Blautia sp. 2227st1_G12_2227SCRN_220401; assembly: GCF_039062885.1. Taxonomy (NCBI): domain Bacteria; kingdom Bacillati; phylum Bacillota; class Clostridia; order Lachnospirales; family Lachnospiraceae; genus Blautia; species Blautia sp. 2227st1_G12_2227SCRN_220401. The sequence goes on from NZ_JBCLNI010000030.1 coordinate 10,844, forward strand.
TCCACGGGAAAATTCATTTCCGCGGACAACGGAGCTGATGGAGGGTATTGATTACCTGATACGGCAGGCAGTGAAGATGAGAAAACCGATCGTTATAAACGTCAGCTTTGGGAATAATTATGGTTCTCATGAACCTTATAATTAAGGGAAAACATAAGAAAACACTGATATTTCCTGTGTTTTCAGGCAATTCAGTGTTTTACTCGGATTCATGTTTGGTTGTTGTTTGAGTCTTATAATACTCGGTCAGGATCATGTTAATCTGCTGGGAACGTGTACGATAGTTCGCTTTTGCATCCTTATCAATCTCAGCAACCAGTTCTTTGGACAAAGTAGTATAGACCTGAATATTGTTGGAACTGATAGCCATGTGGCACCTCCGATTCAATTTAATAGAATTATTCTATCATACTTCTTCGGGAGGGGCAATGTGAACTGAAAATTGAAGAATTATTGTTACTGTAAAATTGGAACGGTCGTAAAGAAAATCTATGAATAGAGAACGATAAGAAAGGTAGAACAGACAATGAAGAAAACAATTTTTGAAGAGATGGGCGGTACTTATATCAGACATGGGGATTATCTTATCCCTGCTCTTACCTTACCGAAGGAAGAAGAACAAAGGGTTGTCGGTGTATGGGGACAAAGACATTTGCGGTATTTGAAGGAATACCGCAGATTGCTATATCTGAATATGCTTACAAGCGGCAGGCTGAATGGTTATTTGGCTGATATAGAAGAACAGGCACAGGAACGCTTTGAAAGACTTGTAGAACAGATGAAACAGGCACAAGGCATTACAGAACAGCTAAAGGTGGAAAATGTCTTGGAATGGATAGGAAGAATGAACAATATACAAGTATGTGCGAGGGAGATTGTGGATAAAGAGATAATTTATCAAGAATGAAATGTAAGATAAATAGTGTATAAAATGTAGCAGGGCATCATAAGATAAAATTGTAATTGCATTTTCCACATAGTTCGTGTAAAATGTAATTAGAAAAGCTGTGCATCAGCGGTGGGTTGACACCTAAAATCTGATACGTTTTCCGAACGAAGGTGTCGGAGGTTGGCAGGCAACGGAAAAACCTGATATTTTCCAGACGAAGGTGCTGGAGGTTGGCAGACAACGGAAAAATCAACCATGAGAAGGGAATGTTTAGTGCTGCGGCGTGAACATTCCCTTCTCTAAATTTTATGGGATAAGGATTAAGTTATGGACAAAAGACGTGCAATTCAGATTATGACAAAAGCGGCACAACTATATAAAGAACATCTTGAGGATCAGAAGGTTTTGTTCCTATATGGCTTACCGAAAGAGGTGAATAAGCAATTACAGGAAAGTAATAAGATTTTGTCATCTGTACAGGGATATGAAGTTGTTTTCCATAGATACAATTTTTTACATTTGACAGGAGTTCGATTGAATAAAAAAGAGACAGCTTCTGCAATTCATTTTTACCAGAAATGCCTGGATAAGCGATTAACAGAAAATGATTTTGTTTTTGCAAAAGATGGCTCTACGGGGCAAAAATTGGATATATTGGAACGTATGATGCTTATTAAGAAAAACGTAACAATGATAGGAGAATTTACAGATCGAGGACCGAAATTATATACAGAAAAAGCTGCCGGGAATATATGTGGTTGTATTGGCTTCGTAAAAGATAAAAATACGAAATTAAATGTACCGAACACATTGCTGAAAAAGGACATCAGAGATGTAACAGCACAGCCTACATATAAAGTATTTGCTGTAATATCAAAACACTATACAGATGAGAAATATACAAATCTTGTGAAGATGGACAAAAGTATTGATTTGAAAGAGTGTTGTTTCTCAGAAACAATAGAAAATATGATAGATAGAGAAAATCTATAATGAAATATAAAGAAACCATGCTACTGCTTTTTGTAACAGTATCATGGTTTTATTGTTTGTCGTCTATATTTTAAGTTGATTATTACTTTACAAAATTGGCAATGTTATAATTATCATTGATTTTAGAAGAAGGGAGTATCGAGGGAAATTAGTGGAACTGGTTTTGCAAGCATAGCGTTTGGATATCCAAACGCACTTTGGGAGCCCCCCAAACCCCATTTGTTGGCTTTACAAAGTAGGAATTTTTTGCTCAAGATAAAAAGAGAGTGCGTAAGCGGAAAGAAATCAAATTATGCTTACGCACTTTGTGCCTCACTTTTGCTCGGTGGTTAGCAGTTTGTGAATTATTGGGATGAAGCAATATAACTGTTTTGAGAAAACGGGATATTTTTTATATTAGTAGTTTAAACATTATAGTTCTGTGTTGTGCGATTTTTGCCTGGATTGAACAGGATGTTTTTTTTGCAATTCCTGTTTCCTCTGATATTCAAGTTCCCAGGTACGATGAGAGAAGCTATAGGGATCTTCCATATTGAGATCATCCACTTCATGGGTTGCGATATCACGATAGTGATAGTCATAATATTCACCAAAAGTACCTTTGAGCTGCTCAATCAGTTTCTCTCGGAAAGTAGGTCGTATCTGGATTCTGGCATCCAGTAATTCTGTATATTGCTCTGGTTTAGGCCGGAGTTTTTCCTCTTGGAAAGCGACAGCATCTTTTTCAAGCTGCTCTTTGAGAGCCATATCCTGAGAATCGAGAATATCCAGATTCTTATCCATCTGGTCGTATTTTCTGGAAAGGCTCGCCATATCTTTCTCTGTGGAGCATTCAGCCTGAAACAGCAGCTGTTCTTTGGCAGATTTCAGTTCCTCGATTTCTTCTGTTACGGTTGTAAGCTGCTGGTTTAACTTTATATGCTGGAAAGGATTTAGAATACTGGTTTTACTTTTTTGCACATTTAGTTCTTTCTTTTCAGTAACTTTCGCTTTGAGCTTTTTCTTAATGGTATCATATTTATTTAGGATAGGACGAAAATGCTGCATCCAGTCATGGATCACTTCTTTTTGCATTTCATTATGAAGTAAATGATATTGTGTAAAAATCATATGATTGCGGATTGCTTCTAATGTTTCTGCAATTACCGGAATAGATTTTTCGACAGCTTGAACCAATTTTTTTATCTGTGTTTTTAATTCCCGTAGTATTCTGTTATCCGCACGAACCCGACGGTTGATTTCACACCGGTCTGCTATCATGCCTTTCTTTTCCATATTCTGGGCAATGTAGCCTTCGTGGATGGTTGGCTGTTCAGTGATTCCCTGAGCTGCAAAACTGCGGTGATCAATGGCGGCATTTATCTGATTAAGGGCAAGCATTTTATTTACGGCATCTGCCCAGTTTGCTCTCCAGAGGCAGAGCTGTTCCTCACTGTTCCATTGTTCGGAAATCGGGTTTTGTCTGCCATACCGGGTGCTTTTTGGATGTTTGTCGATACGTTCATAACCTTTCTCCTGTGCTGCCGAGGGAGTCAGATATACTTTCTTTTTCCCAGCTTTATAACGATACTGTTTTTCCCAGCCCTCTTTCTGAGCATCCTTAAATTCAGAAGCAGTAAATCCCTTTTCCTCTCCATCTTTGATGCATAGATATTCTTTTTCGGTTTTATACTGCCATGTTCCGTTTTCGTTTAATGGACGGACAGTAAGTAGAATGTGTGCATGGGGATTGTGACCATCTGTATCGTGAATGGCGAAATCGGCACACATTCCCATATCTACAAAATTCTTTTGAATAAAATTCTGAAGAAGAGAAATATTGCTGTCTTTATCCAACTCAATAGGGAGTGCGACAACAAATTCTCTTGCCAGTCGGCTGTCTTTTGTTTTTTCAGCAGCTTCTACAGCATTCCAGAGTTGCTCCCGGTTTTTCCATTTAGGCGGAGCCATAGGGGGAAGCATTACTTCCTGATAGATCAGTCCATGTTTTCGGGTGTAGTCATGCTGGATGCCATCGTAATCATTGTATATGCGGCTACAGCTCATATAAGCAGATGCAGCGACAGCAGACCGCCCGGAACCACGGCTGACGACCTTGGCTTGCATATGATAAATTGCCATATCTGGCACCTCCTTTCGATGTTGCCTGCAACAGCGGATAGCCCTCGGCAGAGCGCACGAGCCCCGTAGGGGATACCACCGCCCGATTTATCGGGTGGTGAGTAAGTGCGCCCTTCGGGAGTAGAACTTGTGTATTTACATTCCTCTTAGCCGGAGCATCAGCTCCCGCTTTAGGGTATCTAAATCCATTTCTTTAATATGTGGAGCAATGCTTTCCAGAATCGCTCCTTCTTGAATCAATCTGCGTGTTCTGGCATTACGTTCCTTTTTACGGTTTCTTGCTTCGATTTCTTCCAGTCTGTGTTTTGCCTGTAAAAGCACTTTTTCTTCTGGTGTCATAATTCTTTTATTTGCCATATCTGGCACCTCCTTTTTATGCCCGTATCCGGGCGATTTAGTTTTAAAATCTTGTGGTTTAGTACTATAGTTTTAGATAACTGACAGTGGCATGTCTCTGGTGATAAATAAGAAAAGAAAGTAGTACTACTGTCAGTGAAAAATAGTTATTGTGCGATGCTGCTTTGTTTCAACTCTGGTTTGAAGTGTGATTATCTAACAGAATTTTTTTCGTTTTTTTTAAATTAGCTGTTGCATTGTCCTGACGGATATTCCGGTTATTGATACGGATGGGAACACATCTCTCCAGAATCCGGTCATAAATTCGCTTGTGTGCGATATCAGCGGCGTTATTCAGCTCTGATAAAGTGAGATTGGTTGTTATGATCAGGGGCTTTTTACTGCGGTAACGGCTGTCAATCACATTGAATACCTGTTCCAGTGCAAAGTCAGAGTTCCGTTCAATTCCGAGGTCATCAATGATCAGAAGGCTGTAGCGGTTTAAGCTGTGGATGAACTGATTCCTGTCTTCAAAATGCATTCCGGTAAGGGTATTCAGAATCCGGGAAAAGTTGGTCATCAGTACCGGGACGCCTTTTTCCAGAAGGGCATTGGCAATGCAGCCTGCAAAGAAAGATTTTCCAGTACCGACATCGCCCCAGATGAGAAGTCCGGAAGCGTTTGCTTTCATCTCTTCCCAGTTACTTACATAATTGTGTGCAAGTTTCATTTCCGGATTGCTGCCGTTATCTTTGGCAAAGGTGTAGTCATAAAGTGATTTGTCCTGTAAGCCGCTGGTTTTGAGATGCTCTATTTCCATTTGCTTTTCATGAAGTTTTCTCTGGGCTTCCTCCTGTTCAAAGATCTCCTGCTGGCACTTACAGCGGATGGAAGGAATAAGAACCTTTCCCTGTAATTCATGCCTGCACTGTCTTGGCGTATTGCATTTGGAACAGTAGATCAGGTGATTTGTTTCGTTAAAATATTCATCAGACTGAAGCTCTCTGTTTGGTGTGATAGCTGTTGGTTTTTCTGTAAATGTTGTCATAATGTTTCGTATTCCTCACTTTCATAATTTCGTTGCCGGGAAACAGGATGATCCTGTCTTGCCCAACGGATGATGGTAGCTGCATGGTTTTGGTATTGCTTTCCGGTAGAAGCCATATAACCGGATAAGCGTTCCATATAGTCCTGCCAGTCAGGGATTGTCTGCCGGATATTTTCCAGCTCCGTCTCTGACAGAAAAACATTTTGAAATGTTCCATAGGGTGAGCGTGGCTCTTTACTCCCTCTTATTGTTAAATGGTTCTTTTTTATCTCTTTCTTATTACTGGACAGTTTTCTGTCTGTATCAGGGAAAGAATCCTGTCTGTCAATAGGACAGTTTTCTGTCTGTCTTGAGGAAAGAATTCTGTCTGTATTGCTGAGGGTTTCTTTCGGGATTTTTACATAGATCCGATTAGGGTGTCCGGGTCCCTGCCGTTTTCGGAAGATAAGCTCTTGTTTTTCCAGTACTGCCAGAGCAGTTTTCACCGTCATCTGGCTTTTGTGGAGAACTTCTGCCAGTGCTTCAATCGTAAAGTAGAGGAACACATGACCATTTGTATCTGACCAGCCCTCATTTTTCTGGGAAAGCCTTGCACGGTCGAGCAGGATCATATAAAGCATTTTGGCAGTTTCGTTTATTTCCATGTCCAGAAGAAAACGGGGAAACATCATATAAGATGGCAGGCTTGTGTCTGCTGTCAGAAAGTCCGTCATGTGTTCACCTCCAATCACAATGGTTTATTCTCCAAGAAAATCCCAGTCTATATCACGATCCGGCTGTTCTTTTTCAGGAGCTGGAAAGGGCATCCTGATGGGGGATTCCCTTTCCAACATGCCTGCAGTCAGCCCGGACAGAAAAATCGGCAATGACTGTTTCAGGCTGTGTTCTACTGCTTCTACAATCTGTTTCACAAAAAGTTCTTCCCGTTCCCTTGTTTCCAGATAGGGATCAGCCTGAGTGCGGTAGTAGCGGTCAAAATAATCGACCAGTGCAAGGGAGATTACCTGGCTGTAAGATTTAAAATTCTGTCTGTCCATCGTCTGTAAATATTCCCAGGCTCTCCGCTGCTGGTCTTTGTCCAGATTAAATCGCAGGTTTGTGTTGCGGATATGGTTCTGCATGGCTTATCCCCTCCTTTTCAGGCTCATATAAGCCAGAGATTCATAACCTTTGGCAGTGGCACAGATATCATCAAGGATGGTAACTCGTGATTTGTCATACGCTCCAAAGTTACGGATCAGGCATCCACCGCCTCCGACCACATACAGGCGCATCAGGCCAGGATTGTATTCATATTTGCGGAGCGTGGCAAAAATATCTGTGACATACTGTCTGGCAACAGCAGTAATACAATCCAGATAAGACGCTGAAATGTCAGCGGTTCCAAACCGCAGAATCTGCTCTACGGTAGATTCTTCAATCTTTACTCCGAAGTTGTCCAGAACAGCGTTTTTAGCGGCAATCATGCATTGGTTTACGCCAAACTTTTCTGTCCAGCACCGGCTTTCCTGTGCTTTCTTATTATTGATATACAGAATGTTCATGGTTCCGTTGCCGATATCTGCAAGAAGATTTGTCCCCTTGAAATCTCCAAGTCGGTTTACGATAGCCGGATATCCCTGCGGGTAAAGGCTGCATCCCACAAAACGGAGATGATACTCTTTGCTGTTAAATCGGTAATGGACTTCTGGATTCTGGAGCAGATAGGAACGGAAATCTTCTCTCTGGTTTCTGATCCATGTCAGAGGAAGCCCGGCAGCCAGATGAACGTCTGCTTCACGGATGGAAAAGACATTCAGTTCCCTTGCAATCGCCATGAGAGTTAGAAGATAATATTCTTCGTCCATAGCTTTATCTGGGATAAATTCTTTGTGTCCTTCGCCAATCCGGTAGTAAATGCCGTTATATTCCAGAATATTCCCGGTGAAGATGGGTTCTGTTTCATAGGCTTTGATTCCGGTTGGTGTGACGGTATTTGCTGTTTTCATGTTGCCGTAGCCGTGATCTACAGCAATGATTTTTGTGTTTCTGAGTTCTCGCATAAAAAACACCTCCATTTTCGTATTGATTAATTCAGCAGGCTGTACCGGTGTGGTACTGCTTTGCTGTGAGATAAGCATACGAAAGTTGGAGGAAAAAGACATTGAGGGAAAATTGAGTTGGAATTGAAAAATAGGATATAATTTTGTAAAATAGAGCAATTTCTTTAGTTTTTTATAGCCCTGCATTTTTTTGTTATAAACGTTCATTAAATGTTGACATGTTATTATATAAATGGTAAAATTGCACAATAAAATGTGGAAAGTTGGATGGAATTTATTGAATTATAATAAAACTAATCGTACTTAACTGGCGGCTTATGTATTTGTAGAACTTAGAATAATAGAAAATTTAAAATATTATCAATTTTTACAGCTGTTGCAATGCTTTCAGTAGGAACAACAGTTTTTGCAAGTCCTTAACTGTTGTTTGATAAGGAGTGTAGTTTTATACAAATAGTGATATTATTGCAAAAAACTAGGATTTTATAAAAATAAAAAAATCAAGTCTATAGCTGTTTGAAGTGAGGAGAAAAGCGTATGAGAAATGTGTTGGCAACGGACATAAAAAACAATATTCGAAGCATTCGCTTTATTTTGGGGATTTTTCTAATCGTTTCGGCTACCCTGATGTCTGAGCATGAGATGTTGCAGAAGATCATAAATGCAGGCGGATCTGCAGAAGGACCAGGCTGGTTCGTAGCATACACCTATTGTATGAACAGCGTTAATATGCTTCTGTTTGTTCCCATTGCCGTTGCTTTTGCGGGTGGAGAGAATACGGAGGCTGAGCTGCACAGTCGTTTTTTTCTGTTCAGTTATATCCGTTCAGGGAGAAAACAGTATCTCGTAGGAAAAGCAGCAGGATTGTTGGTCTCCGGAGGTTTGACAGCTTTTTTAGCCATGGTGTTCCTTCTTGTAATCTGTATACTGAGGTTCGGTCAGTATCCTTCTCTGATTGACGGAAATTATGAGATGGCAGTGCTTGTGGGCAGAACGGCGGTAAGCTTTCTGAGATTGTTTTTAAATGGCGCTTTTTGGGCGCTAATTGGCGGTACGTCGGCTGTCATAACAAAAAATCGCTATATGTCCTATGCCGTTCCTTTTATTCTTTATTATGTCCTGACCGTATTTCAGGAGCGTTACTATCAAAAAGCATTCTTTCTGAGTCCCCGCTATTGGGCGGCGTCTATTTACTACAATGATATCTTCTGCATTGCTATATTAGCGGTTGGAAGTTTTTTAACGGCACTGATCTTTATGTGCGCAATAGAAAGAAGGTTGCGGTATGCGTGATATTAAACAGGCTTTTTGGATTGCAGGCCAGAATTTCTATGGATGGAAAAAAAGTCCGAGGATCTGGATGACCTTTATTTTGGCAGCTATATTATGTCTGATGCTGTCGGATCAGATTATTTCCCATGCGATAAAATATGAGACAATCCTTCAGGTATTCGAGCCGTTTATTTGGACATATGGGGATGCATCCTCTGTTATGCTGTCCTCCCTGCTTTTAATCCTGCTCTTTGCGGACATGCCATTTATCAGTCAGGCAACTCCGTATTGGCTTGTACGCACAAAACGGAAGATATGGCTTGCGGGTCAGATTATCTATGTGATCCTGGCGACTGTGATCTATAATATTTTTTTGGCTGTGATGCTTGGAATTATGGGAGCTCCCTTTTCCTTTACGGGAAATGTGTGGAGCGAAACAGCGGCAATGTTGGGCTATGGCGGTGGGGAGAGCATAACCGTTCCTGTTTCCATAAAAACAATGGAAAGCTCAACTCCTTATATGTGCGCAGCAATAGTGTTTGGACTTGTACTTTTATATACTCTTTTTATCGCAGTTCTCATGTTGTTTTTAAATCTGGCTGCGGGAAATATGGCAGGGGTGATCGGTGCTTTTGCAGTCAGTCTGTATGGGCTCCTGCTGAACCCAGATGTTTTCCGGAAACTGTTTCATTTTACAGAAAGTCAGGAATATAGGGCGAACGTGTTCTGCGGCTGGCTGTCTCCGTTGAACCAAGCTACCTTTCCCATGCACAGCTTTGGTTATGATTACCTGCCAGGGATCGGGATGAGCATGTTCATATTTGCAATATTAATCATAGCGCTGATCGGCTTGTCAGCCGTCCGAATTAAGGGCTATAATTTCTCTTTTACGCAGACAAACGAATAAATGGAGGGCAAAATGGAATATGCAATCAGGTTGAAGGGACTGACAAAATCCTTTCAAAAAGAAAAAGTATTAAAGAACATTACCCATGATTTTGAAAAAGGGAAGATTCATGGGATTATGGGGTTTAACGGTTCAGGGAAAACCGTAATGTTTAAATGCATCTGTGGATTTTTACAACCTGAGAGCGGCACAGTGCTCGTAGGGGGAAAACAGATCGGGAAGGAGCTGGACTTTCCAGATTCCGTAGGCATTATCATTGAAAACCCTGGCTTCTTTCTGGATCTCAGCGGTTTTGCGAATTTAAAGAGACTGGCGTCTCTGAAACACCGTATTTCCGATGACGATGTGAGGGCGACGATGCGTGCCCTAGGGCTTGATCCTCTGTCTAAAAAGAAGGTAGGACAGTATTCTCTTGGAATGCGTGAACGTCTTGGTATCGCACAGGCAATCATGGAAGATCCGGAGCTTTTGATATTGGACGAGCCTTTTAATGGTCTGGACAAGCAGGGGGCAGGAGAGGTCTGCGAGCTTTTGCGGGGATTAAAGGAACGAGGGAAGACTATTCTTATCGCAGCACATAACATGCTGGAGATCGAATGGCTCTGCGATACGATCTGTGAGATGGATGCAGGTGTCCTGACGCAGATAAAATAAAAATACGGGGGAACAGATTTGATACACAATTTTTAAAGCCATAGGGACTCCTTTCAGAACCATAGGTTCAATAGATTATAGGGAGTAGACAGCATTGACTGAATGCTTAGGATAAAAACGAGAGTTGTTTTTACAAAGATAAGGTTACGTGCTCAGGGCACACTTATTTGTGCTTGAAAAAGCATTCTACACATATAAAAATACGGTCATCCGATGAACGGACAGCCCACTCACCTCCCCGTGATTTGTAGTATACTGAATATCCCTATGGAACAATTATAAAAAGATAGCTGCAATAAGCCAACGTTTTTTTCATGACGTTTTGTGCCTTGAGCAGCGCGAAAGGAATGGATATAAAAATGAAAAAAAGTGTTTTAGCAATTATGGTAGGTGCGTTGTGTATTATTCTTTCCAGCTGTCAGGAAACACCAGAGGAGAGTTCGGTAGTCAGCAAAGTGGATGGGATTAGCGAGGCGGCTGTCTGTGAACCTCTTAAAAAAGGAGAAAAGAGAGAGACAAATGTTCCAACGCATTGGAAATTTGAAGAAAAGAAAAGCAACGACCGTGTGGTTATCCAGGCAGATATTAAGTTGGGCGAACAAAGCATTGGCAATCTTCCAGTCATAGAGATGCAAAATCACGAGTTAACGCAGGAAGAACTGAATGGATTGATTGATTATTTTACGGACGGTGAGGAACTATATATGCCACAGATGGTGACAAAGGATGCGTATCAGGAAGTGTTAGACAGGATTTCCAGCAAGGAAGGAAGTTACTTGCAATCAGCATATTCTACATCGATTGCAGGGATTCAAAACGCAACCCGAGAGGGGATGGAGCTTGCACCGGATGAAGCGTCTGCACCGGAAAAGATGGAGATAAAATTTCAAAAAAAAACAGAGGATCACGGTGTGGAAGCGGCACGGAGTTGGATGAGTACTGAATTGGAAAACACAGATACAGAGGATTATTTTACTGCAGATGTGGGCGAGGACAGGAAGGCATATATAGAAGCAGAGCGGTATAATCAGGAAATTGACAATGACAGTAGTTTTCTCTGGATGGAGGGTTCTAATTTTATAGAAGAAGAAACAATAGAAACTGAGGAAATGCAGAGTGAGTATTACAGTAGCTTTGGCATGGATACCAACGGCTATACAGAGAAATTTCATGAACTGGCAGATGCGTATCGAAAGTGCATGGACAAGATCACCTTTACAGAGGAAGATGGAAAGGAACAGGCAGAACAAGTTTTAGAGGATTTAGGTATCGATGGAATGGGCCTTGTAGATTCTGATCGTACCGTGTGGTTCCCGAATGGCGCATGTTCAGAGCGCAATGGTCTGGGACTTGGTAGTGATGCTTTGTGGCAGGGAGATCTGGATAGAGGATTACCGGGATATCTGTATTGTTTTTCGAAAAGTGTAGAGGGTATTACTTCAGTTCCTGATGGCGTGGTTGCGGAAGAAACAGTGGATAGTTATGTGCCTCCGTTCCAGGTAGAAACAATCTCTATTCTGATAACAGAGGAAGGAATTAAATATTTTAAATGGGATGGGATATCGGAAGAAGTCTGTACGGTGACGGAAAATACAAAGCTTCTGCCTTTTGAAAAAATACAGGCAAAGCTGACAGATCAGATTTTTTATTGGTATTCCGGAAAAGGCCAGTCTGCCAACGACACTACCGCACTGGAGTATGATGTGGTAAACGCAAAATTGCAGTATACTTATACCACAGCCTATCAGGAGCCGAAACACGCATGGTTGGTTCCAGCATGGATTTTTACTGTCAGGGAAAGTATTGGTGGAAATTCTCTACAGGAGCTTTCTTATGTGATCAATGCTTATGATGGCAGTGTGATTGGAGAAGCATATTAGGGTTCAGCGACACTTGAATTTTTATTGACCATAGAATTACAAGGTTTATCATGAGAATAATAAATATGCGATATTTGGCTTGGATATATAACAGGTAAGAATAGGAATAGTGCAAATGATTAAGCTCGCATTGATTGATAACGGTATACCTTATCATATGAGAAATAACAGGAATCAAAGGATTGTTCATAAATCTTTTTTGGCTTCTAAATGCGATCCAAGTGAGTATAAAGACGATAAATCATTCCATGGCGCTGTATGCGTCGGAATTATCACAAGCATATGTAGTGATATAGAATTATGGGACTTGAATGTGACTGACTCTGCAGGAACAACACAGATCACAGTTTTGCTGGAAGCTTTGGAATGGTGTATTCAAAATAAAATAAAGTTAATTCACATGAGTCTTGGAACAATCAATTATTTTGATATTAAACCCTTATGGATTCAAATAAAAAGATTACTTGATGCTGATGCGATTATAGTAGCAGCATATCATAACAGAAATATAAAGACTTATCCAGCTGCATATCCAGGTGTTTTTGGTGTCAGGCAGGATCGTTATGGTCTTTTGGGAAATGGTCAAATTCTGTTTCAAGAACAAAAAGGTTATAATATTGAGAATTCTATTATAGCAAATTTTTCGTGGAATGGGATCGTAAATCAAGCCAATAGTTATGCGGCTCCTGTTGTCACTGGACATATTGCTACATATTTAAACAGAAAGCCCACAGCAGGATTTGATGATGTTATGGACTTTTTGATGACTATAGCAACGCATAAATCTGATTATCCGGATATACTAGAAAATGTAATAAGGGATAAAACCAATATAGAGATACCGGTAATTGCCGGTATTGATTTAGATTACGAGGAAATGATACAGCTAAAAGTGATGTTTAGTCAGAACGGTTATTACGCAATAAATCTGCAGAAAAATCCTTTAGATGAAAATGTAATTCCTTTAGAATATTATGACGATTCCAATGAGTCATTGAACGATATCCTTTATACAGTATATATAGCTTATGAACCTGATATTATTCTTTTGAATCAAGAGGAAGAAATATTTGAAAGTAGTAAGGCATCAGATATAGATATGTATATTGTGCGTAAAAATAATATGTATGAATTGTATGCAGAAGATCGAATAGGAATAACTTACAATATAGAGGATATATATGAGCTTGTTTGTCAATATTTTGCTTAACGAATAGTGAGGATGGCAATTGGATATGAGAGAAAATGGGAAAACATGGTATCGAATTTGTAAAATGTTGTGTGAATATAAAAAGTATTTTCCAGGGATTATCTGTTGCCTTTTGGGTTCATCATTCATAACGTTTATACACCCACTGCTTATAAGACAAATAACAGATTGTGGTATATTGCAGAAAAACATGAAATACATTCTTTTATTTTCTGTTATATTAATAATAATTTCTTTAACCCAGCAAGAGTTAAATATAATCCAAACAAAATTATTTTCAAATGTACATAATCAGTTTACACATTCTCTCTATAAAAAGACTTACTGGAAAATCAATAGGATGAAAATACAGTATTTTGCTGAAAGAGGAAGTGCAGAGATTATAAATACAATTGGTATGGATATTGATAATGTGTCATCTGTTGTGGATCAGATTACTCAGTTTTCTATATCATCAATTCTCCAAATAATAGGAGGAGTAGTTGGGCTGTCCTTATTAGACTGGAAATTAGCAATATTGATAGAAGCAATTATTCCACTGAAATTTATAATAGTGTCCTATTGTGCAAACAAGAAACGGGAAGTGTTTGAACAGTGGATTGAGGATAAACGAAAGTTTATGAGTTGGTTTGCCGAGTGTATAAATGGAATTCATGAAATGAAGCTCTGGAATCTGTTTCAGGTAAAAAAATCTCAATTTGAAGGTCTGCAAAAAGATTTGATGGATTCATATAAAAAGAACGCAATGCTAGATGAATATAGTACTGTCAGTGTTGTAGTAATAGACACGGTTGTAAATGCGTTATTATATATATTAAGTGGGCTTTTTATAATAAAAGGAGAATTCACTATAGGCGGAGCATTTGCTTTTATTACATATAGTGCATATGTTGTAAATCCAATTTCAGCATTGATAAACATTAAATATTATTTTGCGCAAATTGAGCCATCGGCAAAACGTCTTTTTGAGTTATGGGGACAACCGGAAGAATTGGAAATGAAATTATGTGAAATGAAACCTGAGAAAATTTATCAAGATAGGGATATGGTTTTTGAAGTAAAAAATCTTGTCTTTGGTTATGAACCAGGACACCCTATTTTAAATGGTATTTCACTATGTGTAAAAAAAGGGGAACGAATTGCGATCGTAGGAGAAAATGGAAGTGGCAAATCAACACTTTTGAACCTTTTGGCGGGATTCTACCGGCCACAAAAAGGAATAATAAAATTGTATGGAGCTCCTGTGGAATTGATGGATATACAAGATATGAGAAATAGAATTGCGGTTATAAGCCAAAGACCATATCTATTCCAAGGGACTATAGAGGAGAATGTTAATATCGATGGAAAGGCGTCAAGAGATGCAGTTGTTGAAGCATGTAGAAAAAGTGGTGCTTTAGGTTTTATTGAAAAATTGGATCATGGATTTGGACAAAAAATTGGACAAGATGGTGCAAAACTTTCTGGAGGAGAAAGACAAAAGATAGCTGTAGCTAGGGCTCTGCTGAAAAATGCAGACATTTTACTTATGGATGAGGCTACAGAAGGATTTGATGTTGAATCAAATGAAGCTTTACGTGAGTTATTACATAGTGAATTAAAAAATAAGACTATCGTTTTTATTACGCATAAGTATAAAGAACTGGAAAGTGTTGATAAAGTATATCGCCTTTCAAAAGGAATTTTAGAATTGGTGCGGAGTTAGAGATATAAATTTCTAATAGAACTGAGCCACTATGCATTTGACATATTGTATCAAACAGTAGGTTGATGACGAGATGATTGTAATGTATCGCAGATTGAACAAGCAGAGGAGCATATTTACAAGTTCTCAGGCATTGATGAAGGCAATATACCTAGACTATAAAAAATTTGAGATAGGAGGAGCGAAAAGTGTCAAAAAAAGAAAAGTGATCCTTATGTAAACGCTCCATGTCTAAGAAAAAATGGAAATGGACAAGCGCCTAGTCTTGGAGTGTATCTCAAAACTAGGCGTTTACATTATTGAGGCAATATATTTTACAAGTGTTTGTAGGAACCGTTAGTGCTTGGTGAGAAGAATACTTTTTGCCAGAGCAATTCCAGCTTGTGGATACAATTCTTGAATTGCTTGATATTTTTCTTCAATCAATTCGGGTTCGTCTGCCCATATATCCTCATAAATTTTCAAGGCTTTTTTAAAATGGGTTTTCGCTTGCGAAATATTTGCAGTGATCAGGCAGATACTTCCAAGGGATTCCTGTACCTGGGCATAATCCAAACAGTGGTTTGAATTATATTCTTTGATAATCTGTGCTAATTTCTGAAGAGCAGACAGGGCAAGGTCAGGTTCTTGTATTTCAATTAAGAGGACAGCATAATTATTAATCTGAGGAATACTGTCATTAGTATAAAGAAGCTGGTATTGTTGTAAAAGAGAGATACCCATTTTCATGTGCCTTTTAGCGAGATCAAGTTGTCCGTTGATTCGGTAAAGCCCTCCAAGATTGGAATGGAGGTTGGAAACCAGGTGGGCATTTTCTTTTGTGGTTTCTTTTATTTGAGCAAGTGCTTCTTTTTCTAATTTTATCGCTTTTTCTGTTTTGGGTTCCAGAGTTGCCTGATAATCCAATAGTAAGGCACGGTCAGATGCAGTCCCGTAAGTATTTGCTTTTATAAAATGCTGTAGTTCCTGGATGATTTTTTTCATACCCTTTTGATAGTGGTACTTCTCCATATATGGAAAAACATCTTCTAAAAATAACAGGTATTGGGGAATATCGTCCTTTTCAATGAAAAGCATGATGTTTTCTACTGTTTGAAATAATTTTTTATAATAGCTAACTTCAATGCCATGCATCAAACATATTTTTTGCAGAGAATCCAATAACGTGTGGCAGCTTGTAACAGAAGGTGCGGTCTCGGAAACTGCAATTTCCTGAATCATTGGATGCAGAGAAATAGTATGCCGGAGACTTGACTGTACAAAACCTGTCTCGATCAGATCATTCACGTCATTTAAAGTAGGCAGCTCCAGCCATTTGGAAAATATACGGGCAGAAATACCAGATGAAGGCATAAAACACATATTGCACATAATATCCTGCTGTTTCCGTGATAAGGAGTATAACGAAAACAGGGTATGGATATGGTTGTAATAGGTGGCTTTTTTGCTCTGACCATCTTTCATTACTTTAATCTTATCTTCATTATGAAGAGAAGCCTTTTCCTCTTGAAGTTTTATCAATAATTGCTCTGGAGTTAAAATTCCATTTTCCAGAAGTTTGGCTGCCAGTTCGACAGCAAAAGTATGGTAGTGTACAGTTTCTATGATTTTTTCTACGATTGCCCGGTTTTCCTCTGCTTCTGAATAAAATACAGATGTCAGTTGAAAAAGAGTGGGTATATCTTTCAGTTCTTTTAATTGAAAACTACAGTATTCAGACAGTTGGCTTCTGGTTGTAAATAAAACCCGGCAACGGTATTTTAATACGACTGACAGGCAACTGTCCTGTGTGGATGTGACATTAAAATTGTCTATGATCAGCAGTGTATCAGATTTCAAAGAGCGTAAGAAACGGTTATGTCTTTGAAAACGTTCCTGCTCACTGATTTCTGGTGGATCATCAATAAAATCCATGTCTACAATATCTTGATATAGATTACCGGTGTATTCCATATAGAGAATATTGGTGTACTGTTTTCTGTATTGCTTTGCATAGGCTTTAGCAAGCTCGCTTTTTCCAATTCCGGCAATTCCATAAAGAAATATATGTCGGTTCTCTTCAAACAAAGTATGGAGTTCATCCAGTTCTTCTTCTCTTCCTAGAAAATGACGGCATGGTTTTGGGACTTCGCTGTCCATAATGTAATCCAGAACAATCGGAGATAGAACACCTCCTGCAATCAGTTTTTGATTTCTTGTATCACGTTTAATAAATTGCCGTTCCATACCAAAAGAAAGTACTTTTGCTAAAAACAACAGCCTTGAATCAGAAGGTTTATATAGAGATACAAGTTCCTGCTTTTTTGTATCCGAAATCGTATCGTCCTGTATGAATAACGTGTAAATGTCCTGTATAACCATGTTGCAGTCTGCCATTAAGGGAAGTAAGTTCCGCTGAATGGTTGTTGCCAGTTTTTTCTGATTGCTGGGTTTTGCATAATATGAGGTTATTTTGGGACTGATTTTTGCTTGTCCGGTTATCCAGCGGCAAATTAGACCATTATCCATAGAAAAATCTTCATTTATCGGATCATTCATAAAATCTTCAAATAATTCGTATAAAAAATCAGGTTGGTTCATCTGATTGCTTTCACTGATTTGATTTTTTAGGCATGTGCTAATAGAAGAAAAATCACATCGTTCCAACAGAAATCCCTCCTTTGGTTTTCGTGTTTTATATTCTTAAAGTCTTTTTATTATAACACGAACAAATGTTCCGGACAATAGGAATTGATACTGTATAGGAAGAAAATGAATCTTAAAAACTCAATCTGCGGTCAATTTCAATTCAATGTGATTGGTGCAGAATAATTTTAGAATGTAATCAGGCTTTCGAAAGCCGAATTCAATTCATACAGAACTTTTGTACAATCCTGCCGGCATAGGATGTAGAGAGAACTGTATGCTGAAGGAGGCATATAGCATGAATACGTTATTTGATTCTGTAGAAGTTCTGGATACAAAAAAAGAAATCCAAAAAGAGAATGTAAGCTATGAACATGCAGGATATCAGATTCGAGTGCATTTTAATGGGGAAAAGACATTGATCCAGTGCATTCAGAATCTTACTGAACGAAAAATTGCAGGTTGATTTTCTTAAGTTCTTGTTGTAAAATAAAGACAATTAAAGACAATGACTACGCAAGACCGATGAAAAGAGGGATAGAATGTATCAGGCAGGAATTTATTGCCGAATTTCCATTGAAGAGCAAAATAAAGAGGGTGAATACAGCAATAGTATTCACTCTCAGATTCAGATGGCAAGAGATTATATTGCAGAGAATAAAGATATTGCAGAGAAAAAAGTTTATGTAGACGATGGGGCTTCTGGAAGTAATTTTGAAAGAACTGAATTTCGGAGGATGCTGGCAGATATTGAGCTTGGTGTTATCAATATGGTGATTTTTAAGGACGTATCTCGACTTGGAAGAGAACATATTGATACCAACTATTATCTAGGCAAATATTTCCCGGAGAAACAGATTCGGATTGTTTCGATTCTGGATAATTATGATTCAGCCGTTGGAACTTATGATGAAATGTTAGAAATAAAAACTTTGCTGAATGATATGTATTTGAGAGATACATCCAGAAAGATTAAGACAACGATTCAGACCAAAAGAAGTATGGGCGAATATACTCCGAAACAGCCCCCCTTTGGATATGTGAAAAGTAAAACAATTCATAATCATCTGGAAATTGATCCTTATGCAGCCGAGGTTGTTCGAAGAATTTACAGAATGTATCAAAATGGATTTGGCTGTACGGTTATTTGCAGGACTTTGAATGAAGATGAAATCCCTTGTCCCGCAAAATATAAAAAGGAAGTTTTAAAAACCAATTATGTATGGGATTCGGGAAAAGGTCTGTGGACATCGTCTACTGTAAGTGGAATTTTAAAGAATCCGGTCTATACTGGGGCGGTTGTGATTCGGAAACATGAAAGACCGTCTTATAAGCTGAAATACAAAAAGGCAATTCCCCTGGAAGAAATGGAGCTGGTGCCGGATGCACATGAGGCAATCATTTCTAAAGAAGAGTTTGATAGGGTTCAGCAAATAAGAAAGGGGCGCAGAGTTTCCTATTTTGATAAAAACAATGAACCACATAAATATGTGGGACTGCTCTTTTGTGGGAAATGTAAAACAGCCATGCGAAAACGTTATCTGGCATCTCATAAAGACTATGACGGATATATGTGTGGTTTTCATCAGAAGCAGGGGCAGAATTACTGTGAGCTGAATCATATTACATTTGAAAAGCTGGATGAACTGGTTGTATTTGCAATCAACCAGCAATTGAAACAGATGAAGATGGATGTGAAGAATCTGGAAACTCAGATCAGACAGAAACAGCCGGAACTGGATGGTAAAATTGCAAAATTGCAGGCAAAAATAGAAAGAAATCTGGAATACCGGAAACGAGCATATGAACAGTTTATGGATGAAGTACTTTCCAAAGAGGAATATCTGGAATTAAAACAGATGTATGAAACAGAGAATCAGAAATATCAAAAAGAATTATCAGAACTGAACCATGAAGAGCAAAGGCAGCGGGCGGCGGTCAATGAAACAAAGATATGGTTGGAGCACTTTAATCGCAGAAGAATAACGGTAAAGCAGCTTACCAGAGAAGCGCTTGTGGAGTTAGTTGATAAAATTTATGTATATCCAGAGCAGAAAATAGATATATATTTTAAGTTTGCTTCAGTAGAGAGTTCACCAGATAGAATACTTGAGAAAGATGGGGTGATATGATGTATCAGATGGGTGTATATTGTCGTCTGTCGAAGGATGATGGAGAGAATAAAGTTAGTGAGAGTATTGAAAATCAGATGAAACTGATTCGTGAGTATGTGACTAAATCAGAGGATCTGGAAATCGCAGATATTTATATTGATGACGGTTATTCGGGGCTTTATTTTGCGAATAGACCGGAATTTCAGCGGATGATGGAGGATATCTACAAAGGGAAAATTCAAGGCGTTATTACGAAAGATATTTCCCGGCTTGGGCGTGAACATATTGAAACCAGTAACTATATTGAGCGTGTTTTTCCATCTTTGGGTGTGCGTTATATTGCAATTTTGGATGGCGTGGATTCTGTTCATCACAGTAATGAAGAATTGGCACAGTTTAAGACGTTGTTTAATGATATGTATAGTCGTGATATATCTAAGAAAATCAGAGGTGCATTGACCGCCCAGAAGAAACGGGGACAGTTTATGTCTGGGTTTGCCCCATATGGATATGTAAAAGATCCGGCAGATAAGCATCATTTTCTTGTAGATGAAGAAGCAGCTAAAGTGGTACGGAGAATCTTTTATATGAGTTTGGAAGGATATTCCAGGGATGGTATTGCAAAGAAACTGAATCAGGAAGGAATTCTGACACCGTCAGAGTATAAGAGAAAGGTGCAGGGATTGAAATATGCCAATGCATTAGAAAAAGCGGGTGCAAAGGGCTGGGCATATCCTACGATCAATGTAATTTTGCGAAACAGAGTTTATACAGGGGCTATGGTACAGCATAAATCAGAAAAGATATCCTATAAAGTGGAAAAGTATCAATATATTCCAGAGGAACAGCAGTATATTGTGGAAGGAATGCACGAAGCAATTATTAGCAAAGATACTTTTGAGCAGGTACAGGAACTTATGAAGAAAAGAACACGGACACCGGGATTTAATAGCGAAGTGAGAAAGGTAAATCCATACGCAGGAATTATTGTTTGTGGAGATTGCGGATATAATTTCCAGAGGGTTACTTGTCGGGACGGTTATGAGTGCGGTACCTATCACAAAAAAGGAAACACAGTTTGTTATTCTCATTTCATTAAAAAAGAAGTATTGGATTCTATTGTAAAAAATGAAATCCAAAGACAAGCGGAACTGGCACTGAAAGAAAGTGATAAGGATGAAATATTAAAAGTAGCAGATAGGAAGAAGGAGGTGCAGAGACGATGTGCAGAAGCAGACCAGCAGATTGAACGGTTACAAAAAGAACTTGCGGCTGTCCAAAAGTATAAAAAGAAAACTTACGAAAATTATGTAGATGGTGTTCTGGATAAAGAAGAATATCTCTCCTATAAGGCAGAATATGAAAAGCAGGATAAAGATATCAGGGCGAAGATTCAGTTGGCAGAACAAGAGAAAGACAGCTTTGGAGAGGCAGAAGAATCTTATGAAAACTGGATAGAGAAATTTATCAAGTATGGAACATTATCCGAAGTGACAAGAGAAATTGTGACAGAATTGATTGAAAAAATTGTTGTGAATGGAGATAAGAGCATTGATATTGTATTTAAGTATCAGTCGCCTTATCCGGTAGAAAAACAGGCAGTGTAAAGACTGCAAATTTTTTTACAGTAATTTTCCCCTAGTTATAATGAACACACAGAGGGGATTCTCTTCTGGAAAACTATATTGATACAGTTGCGGCCATGGGGCGGACTGTGATCGTTACAGGAACCGGAAATAACGGCAGCCAGCCCTGGCATGCAGGAGGAATCCTGCAGCAGGGGAAAACAGAAGAAATCCAGTTGGCGGTGGGAGCTTTTGAGCCCACATTAAATGTACAGTTATGGAAGGATTATGAAGATGAGATGGAAATTTATCTGGAAAGTCCGTCCGGAGAACGGATCGGTCCATTATATGAAAGGCTGGGTCCACAGCGGCATCTGCTGGAAAATACAGAGCTTTTGATCTATTATGGAAAACCCGGTCCCTATCAGCTGTCCCAGGAAATCTACATAGATTTCATTCCTGAGGGTAATTATGTGGATAGCGGTGTCTGGAAAGTTCTTTTAAGTGGAAAACGTGTGCGCTCCGGACAGTATTTCCTCTGGCTGCCGGGTGGAAATGTACTGAATCGCGGAACCGGGTTTTATTCTCCGCGGGCTGTGGGAACTTTGACGATTCCTTCCACTGCCGGAAAAGTTATTTCTGTTGGAGCTTATGATTCCAGACAGAATGCCTACGCAGATTTTTCCGGAAGGGGAAGTCAGTTCTTGCCGATCCGGAAGCCTGACCTCGCAGCTCCCGGTGTATCCATCTCCGCCCCGGTTCCCGGCGGAGGCTACGCCACTGTCACCGGAACCTCCTTTGCGGCACCCTTTGTCAGCGGAAGCGCAGCTCTGCTTATGGAATGGGGGATCGTGAAAGGAAATGATCCGTTTCTTTATGGGGAAAAGGTGAAGGCGTATCTGAGGAAAGGCGCACAGAGTGTGGGCGGATATGAGGAATATCCGAATGTGGAGGTGGGATGGGGACGGTTGTGTCTGGCAGAGAGTATCCCATACGGCATATCCTGAACATATAGAAACGGACAGGATTTTCAGATACGAGCCTTATGATCCTGACATTGATATGAAGATGAATTCAGTTACTGTCAGAGATGCTAGTGCAAATGGCGAAGCATTCACGCATAATGTAGATAAACAAAAACACAAATATAAAAAGAAGGAGGATTGGGTATGGGATTATTTGATAAGAAGATCTGTGATATCTGCGGAGAGAAAATAGGTTTATTAGGCAACAGAAAACTGGATGACGGAAATCTGTGTAAGGATTGTGCAAAAAAATTGTCACTATGGTTTGAAGACCGGCGGCACAGTACGGTAGAGGATATAAAACGTCAACTGGAATATCGTGAAAAAAACAAAAAAGCCGTAATGGATTTTTGTATAACACGTCAGATCAATACCAGAAATTACAATGTTTTTATTGATGACAATAAGGGGAATTTTACTGTTGCACGGAAGCTGGATGTCAATGAAAATCCGGATATAGTTCCTTTATCCGCTGTTGTGCAGTGCAGAGTTGATGTAGAGCGACAGCAGAACGAGGAAACATATACAACAAAGGATGGAGAAACCGTAAGCTATCAGCCACCGGTATATAAGTATGAATTTGATTATACTATGCGTATTAAAGTAAAAACTCCATGGTTTGATGATATGGATTTTCGTTTGAATACTTTTTCCATAAGCAGCGATAACAGAGGTGAATTGATGGAAGTGGAGCAGACAGGTCATCAGATCATAGCCGCCCTGACACCAAATGCGGCTGGAATGCAGCAGCCCGGAATGAACATGAACAGCGGAATGCAGCAGTCCGGGATGTACATGAACAATGGAATGCAGCAGTCCGGAATGAACATGAACAGTGGAATGCAGCAGCCTGGGATGAATATGAACAACGGAATGCAGCAATCTGGAATGCAGATGAACAACGGAATGCAGCAGCCCGGCGGTTTGTGGAAATGTCAGTGCGGTGCAGAGAATACCGGAAGATTCTGCGAATACTGTGGCCAGCCAAGACCATTTTGAGTGATGATAGACAGAGTGGACAGAATTGTTCACTCTGTTTGTGATAACAGGGGTTGAGAATGGATGGTTTCTCTGAAAACTATATAATAAAATAGAACTTTATAGTATACTTATCACAGAGGTGTATTGATGAGAGAGGAATTTTCATGACATACAATAAAAAAAGGGCACTGTCGTATGGAGGAATCCTGATAAGTGTATTTCTGGCGTATTTCTGCAGGCTGGGAAGACCGGAAAATGTTTTTATGAGAAATCTCGCAGATCAGTGTCGTAACTGTATTTATCTGGGAATGTATTGTGCCTGGGTGATTTATCTGGAAAAGCATGTAGTGCATAGAAAAACGCGCAGATGTCTGACTGCAATTGGCTGTCTGATGGTCTTCTGGTTTTTTGTACGGACAGTAAAATTTCATATTTTTCATGATCCGCTTGGAGAACATATCTGCTGGTATCTGTATTATATCCCGATGATCCTGATACCGGTCCTTGGACTGGCAGCAGCGATGTTTCTTGGTGAAAAGGACGGCGAGAAAACGGGCAGAAAAATTATTGTTTTGCTGGTTTTTGCGGTGATTATGATCGTCTGTGTTTTTACAAATGACCTGCATCAGCTGGTGTTTCGGTTTTCCGGGCGGCCTCCGTTTTCGGACAGAGATTACAGCTATGGTATTCTTTTTATAGTGATCCAGGGATGGATCATATTTTGCCTGATATGGATGGAAATTATGCTGATCAGAAAAAGCAGGATTCCGGGAAGAAAGCAATTTTGGCTGCCGGTTATTCCGGGAATATTGCTTCTGGGATGGAATATCGGGAATTTACTCCGTCTGCCTCTGATCAAAACAATTGCCGGAGATATGACAGCGGTATGCTGCCTTTTGATGGCGGCAATTTACCAGGGATGTATATTATGCGGCCTGATACAGACGAACAATCGATATTTTGAATTATTCCAGACCTCCGGAGGACTGGATGCAGAGATTACGGATGATTCCTTTCAGCGTTATTATCATTCCGGTGATTTTCCTGAGCTGTCACCGGAACTGCGTAAAATTGTAATAAACAGATCAGCTGTACAGGAACAGGGAATCCGGATCAACCATATTCCTATAAGAGGAGGACATTTGTTCTGGTCAGAAGATATTTCGGTGCTTCTGGATCAGTATCAGGATATCCGGGAACAGCAGGAGGAGCTGACTGCCAGAAATCGTCTGCTGCAGAAAACCTATCAGAAAGAAGCTGAGCGGAGAAAAACAGAAGAACAGAACCGACTGCTGAACATGATACAGAATCAGACAGCCGGGCAGCTGGAATTGCTGTCACAGCTGATGGATGAGCTGGAAAGAACGGAGTCAAGGGAACACTATGACCGGATCCTGGGAAAAATCGTGGTTGTTGGTACATATTTAAAAAGAAGAAAAAATCTGGTATTGACACAATATGCATCAGACGGAAATCTGCTTACAATGGAGGATCTCAGACAGAGTCTTGCGGAATCCTGTGACAGCTTAAAATTATGTAAGATCCGGGCAGCTTATTATGTCGAAAATGGTGAAATGCAGCTGAATGCAGATGATATACTAAAATGCTATGATACCTTTGAATGGCTTGTGGAACGATTGTTTGATACAATGCAGTCTGTTTTTTACCGTGTGTCGCAGATCGATGATGCTTTGCGGATCTCGGTTCATATTGTAGCAGAAGCAGATCTTCGGGGATTAATGTCAGAAAGACCGGAATTAAATGTGCAGCAGGAAGATGAAAACGAATGGTTTATCGGATGTATCGTATTCAGAAAGAGAGGCGGAAGATGACTGATTTTGCGGAATGCAGTATGGCAATGCAGGATTTTTTGATGATCCTTCTTGAAATCTGCCTGATTCTGGAATTGATCCTTCTGTTGATCAGGATAACCTGTTTTTACGGGAAAAAGAAAATTATAACAGCAGTGACTGTTTTTGCAGTTTCTTTTATGCTTATGGGGTTCCTGATGAATGATCACAGATATTGCCAGGGGGAAAGCGCATATCAGCTAATGCTCCGAATGTGTCCGGTCAGTGTTTTGATGGCAGCGATGGTGGTATTGTTGCTTTATCTTTGCTGGGCAATCTGGAGAGAGAGACGCAGATATCATCATTCTCTGTCTTACTGGTCTGTGAATGAAGCTGTTGATGATGTTCCATGTGGGGTGTGTTTTTCGGATCCTCTTGGAAGGATCGTTTTATGCAACACTAAGATGCATGAACTGAGCAGGATAATGACAGGCTCCTATCTGCAGGATTATGAGGCATTGCGGAAAGTAATAAATGGAGGATCCGAAGCAGAGGGACTTCGCAGATTAAACAGTGACAGTAATGTATTTTATTTTCCGGATGATTCCGTCTGGATGTTTCAGGAATATCGTCTGCAGGAGCTGGATTGTGCAGGATATCTGCAGACAGTGGCAGTTAATGTATCAGAAATTTATTACAATGGTGAAAAGATCAGAGCAAATAATGAAAAGCTGGAAATCCTGAATCATAAGCTGGAGGAAATGTATGAAAAAATCGGAGATAAAATAAGAGAGCAGGAGACACTTGCCATGAAAATGCAGGTTCATGACAATTTTGGCCGAAGCCTTCTGTCAATACGCAGGATATTGGAAAGAAAAGAAAATCAGGATAAAATGGATGAACAGCTATCTGCACTAAAGCATCTGGTCTATATTCTTACAGATTCTTCTGTTGAGAATATGGAAGAATTATGCGCGGATACGATCAGGCATGCAGAAGAACTTGGAATTTATGTTCAGATCAGCGGGGATTTCCCTCAGCATCCCTCCTACAGGCTGCTGACAGACAGAGCGATCCGTGAATGTGTGACAAATTGTGCCAGACATGCCCATGGAAGTACAGTTCTGGTGAAGATAGAAAAAGGTGCAAATGAATACAGCATCCGGATAACGAATGATGGAGATGCACCTGAAAAAAATGCAGAAGAAGGTGGTGGTCTGTCTGCACTGAGAAAAGCTGCGGAGTCAGAGAAATGTATTATGCAGGTTTCTTTTTCGCCGGAATTTTGTCTGGTGTTGAAAATGCCACTGACAGAAAGGATGGGAGTCTATGGTACGGATACTGATAGTAGAAGATCAGAGGATCATGCAGAAGTATTTTGAAAGTATTATTATGCGGGAACCGGAATTCCGACATGTCCAGACAGTTTCGGATGCCTGTGAAGCTGTAAAGATCTGCTCTTACTCGGCAATTGATCTTGTACTTATGGATGTGCAGACATTTCATAATCATGATGGGCTGAGTGCCGGAAAGATCATCAGGGAAAAATATCCATATACAAAGGTATTGGTTGTTACTTCGCTGATCGATCCCAAGGTGCTGGAAAGAGCAAAGAGCGGATGTGCAGACAGTCTATGGTATAAGGATCACGGTGAAGAGGAAATACGGAGTGTGATCTACAGAACGTTAAATGGGGAGCATGTATTTCCGGATGTGGCACCGGAGGTGGAACTTAACTGGATCACAAGCGGTGATATCAGTCCCAGACAGCTTGAGATGCTGCGCCTGTATATTCACGGGATGTCATATTCCGAGATCGCAAGGAAAATGGACTGTTCTGCTTCTGGGGTGAGATGGAATTTTCAGGAAATGATCGCCAAGGCGGGATACAGCTGCAAGGAGGATCTGATAGCAGCTGCACTGGAAAGTAAACTGATCGTAACCACACTGAAATAGATGATCCACAGAATGCAGAAACATATTCGGACAGAGGGAGTTTGGCGTGAGCTGACGGAGCATTCACAAATATATCATAAGATTTTGAATAATAGGAAAGAGGAAACAGACATGAGCGATTTTTTGACAGAAAAAAATAAAAAAACAGGAATACTGGGGAAACTGAAATGGGTTCTTTGTGGTTTTTTTATACTTTTTTCCCTGGGAGCTATTGGCGCATCGGAGAAGTATATTGGTGAAGGGCGCTGGGGAATGGCAGCAACAGAGATCATACTTGGATTGCTGTTTCTGTATCCAACCTTCCGGGAAATTCAAAAAGCATTAAAGAAGAAAAAAGCTGGAGAAATTGCCTGCTGGTTTGAATCCTATGCCCAGAATACCGTCTCATTTGAAAAGCTTGAGCAGGAACTGGGAAAAGGTGCAGTGAAAAAGCTGGAAAAATTTATTGCGGGGGGATATATCCGGAATATCCAGATAGACAGAGAAGGAAATTATATTATGATCACTGCACCGAACAGACGCGTAAATGAGAAGATCTATATTACAGTTACCTGCCCCAGCTGCGGTGCAAAGAATCAGGTAATAAAAGGTCGTCTGAGCACCTGTGAATATTGCGGACAGCGTCTTACCCCATGACAAAAGACACCTTTCGGATCTGCCCTGTTAAAGATAAAATCCTTGTGCAATATGCTCAATGCATAAAAAGGATATTTTATAAACAAAATTATATAAGTTGCATATAACTAACGCATGCAGCATAACAGAAGTTGTACAAATATCCGTACATCCATAGACGATTGGAATGAAATCATAGAATAAATTTATAAAAATAGCTAATAAAACTGGATAATATGTTCAAATTATGGTACATTTATTGTAGCAGTCAGAGGAAATATTGCGGCCTTTTTTTGGACCAGGATTTTCGAAGGGCTGAACAAATAACAAAGAACTTATTTATTTGGTTTTATTGTTTCTTTCCTGGGAGTGCAGAGAAGGAGGGAACGGATAAGAGCAGATAATCATAAGGATATAATCTTTATAAGGAAGGTGAGCAATTGGAAAACTATACTAAGTACAAGCTGAAAAGCAGTGATGAGCTTGCATCAGTGCTGAACGGCAGGGACAATCTGTTTGTAATCGCCTGTAACAAGTGTTTCAAGGAATTTGAGACCGTTGACGAACCGGATTGCGAGGAATTCCTGAAATTTGCTGCGGAGCAGGGAAAAACCGTCACAGGCAGTGCGAAATTCGATTTTCTGTGCAACAAGATGCACACAGAAAGAAAATTACAGGATCTGCTGCCGGAAGGTACAGAGAATGTAGTTGTGATCTCCTGTGGTCTTGGTATCCAGACTGTTGCAGATCTGACCGGTAAGCCGGTGATCGCAGCAAGTAATACCCTTAACTACAGAGGCCATCACGGCATGGCACTTACCAAAAAGAGCTGTGATGCATGTGCACAGTGCTATCTGAACATTACCGGAGGCGTCTGTCCTATCGTCGACTGTTCCAAGAGTCTTGTGAACGGACAGTGCGGCGGAGCAAAGAACGGGAAATGTGAAGTGGATCCTAACAAGGACTGCGCATGGGAGAAGATTTACCAGAGACTGGCAAAACAGGGTCGTCTGGAAGAGTTCCTGAACCAGCCGGTACAGGTACGTGATTACTCCAAGGTTAACTTTAAGGTGATCAATGATTACGTGAAGTCTATCAGAGAGGACAGACTGAACGGATACTATGGTGGCGTTCATCCGTCAGAGCACAAGGAATTCAGCGAGCATATCGATCTGAAGAAATTCCCGGATCCGAAGACGGTTGTGATCTCCATGTCCCAGCATCTTGGTGCACCTGCCAATCCGATCGTGGAAGTAGGAGACACAGTAAAGGTTGGACAGAAGATCGGAGAAGCTGCCGGATTTATCAGCGCACCAGTACATTCCAGTGTAAGCGGAACCGTAGTTGCTGTTGAGCCACGTATGCATGGTACAAGAGGCAGTGAGGTGATGGCAGTTGTCATCGAATCCGACGGAAAAAATACTCTGCACGAATCCGTACAGCCACATAAAGCCCTAGATGAACTTACACCGGATGAGATCATTGAGATTGTAAAAGAAGCCGGAATCGTTGGTATGGGTGGTGCAGGTTTCCCGACCTGTGTCAAGCTGAAACCTGCAAAACCGGTTGATACCATCCTTCTCAACGGATGTGAGTGTGAGCCATATTTAACAGCAGACCATAAGGTTCTCCTTGAGTTTGCTGATGATATTATTTTCGGTCTGAAAGCGATCCTCAAGACAACAGGTGCTGAGAAGGGCATCATTGTCATCGAGGATAACAAGCAGGATGCGATCGAATTAATGCAGGAAAAAGTTGCCGATATCGGAAATATGGAAGTTTTTGTTGCAAGAACCAAATACCCGCAGGGTGCTGAGAAAACTCTCATCAAGCGCGTCATGGGCAGAAAGGTTCCAAGCGGCGGCCTTCCGGCAGATGTT
Organism: Blautia sp. 2227st1_G12_2227SCRN_220401; assembly: GCF_039062885.1. Lineage (NCBI taxonomy): Bacteria > Bacillati > Bacillota > Clostridia > Lachnospirales > Lachnospiraceae > Blautia > Blautia sp. 2227st1_G12_2227SCRN_220401. The sequence continues at coordinate 40,452 of NZ_JBCLNI010000030.1, forward strand.
GGCGTTATCGTAGATAATATCAGTACTGTAAAAGCGATCTCCGATGCGATCCAGCAGGGTATGCCGCTGATCGAGCGTGTTGCAACCGTAACAGGCGAGAAGATCAAGAATCCTGGCAACTTTATCATCAAGATCGGTACCAGCGTAAAAGAGCTGATCGATTACTGCGGTGGATTTACAGATGACGATGTTCTGGTCAAGATGGGCGGACCTATGATGGGATTCCCTCTGAACACTCTGGAGGTACCTATGATGAAGGGCTCCAACGGTATCATCGCCATTGATACAGATGAGACCAAAGAGCAGCCATGTATCAAGTGCGGACGCTGTGTGGACGTATGTCCGATGGAACTTTCTCCTCTGTATTTCGTAAAATATGCGAAAGAAGAGAACTGGCAGGGCATGAAGGACATGAATGTCATGGACTGTGTTGAGTGCAGATGCTGTCAGTATATCTGTTCTTCCAAGATTCCGATCATTAACAGTATCAAAGCCGGAAAAAATGCAGTAAGGGGGATGAAGTGATATGTTGATTACCCAGTTAAAAGCAAAAGAAACTATCGTATCACTGGCAGCCGGAAAGAAAGTTTTTATCATCAACTGCCATGGATGCAAGGAAGTTCGTTTTCCGGAAAAAGAAGCTGTTGAACTTCAGAAGGAGCTTTCCGCTGAAGGAAATGTGACAGGGATCATGACAACGGATTATATCTGTAATCCGGAAAATATGCAGTTACGTCTTCAGAAACACATGGATAAGATCAGGGAAGCGGATCTGGTCCTGGTATTCTCCTGTGGTGTTGGTGTACAGACCATCGCAGAATATCTGGAAGACAAGATGGTATGCGCAGCCTGCGATACATACCCAGTACCTGGTTTCCAGGGTGTAACACCGTTAGAATATAAATGTGACCAGTGTGGTGAGTGTTATCTGAACCTTACTGGCGGGATCTGCCCGATCACAGCATGCTCCAAGAGTCTTGTCAACGGCCAGTGCGGCGGTTCCAAGAATGGTAAATGCGAGGTGGACAGTGATATGGAGTGTGGATGGGAGCGCATCTACAGACGTCTGAAAGAGATCGGACGCCTTGACGCACTGAAATGCCCGACACAGATCCATAATTTCGCTACAGATGATGAAGTGAAATAATAAGCAAAGATTTATTAAGAAGCCAAATTAAATTATGATACGGTTCATCGGAAATATTCCGCAATGTATGTTGCAGAGCAGGTGGACCGTACCCCAAATTTTAAATGATTGGAGCAAATATAATATGAAAATGAAAGAATTATTCGACCGTGGTGAATTTGTAGTTTCTGCAGAAGTAGGACCGCCAAAAGGGATCCATGTAGATGAACTGGTAGAAGAAGCCAAAACTTATCTCAAGGGCGTTCATGCAGTCAATGTAACAGATAACCAGTCTTCGGTTATGCGTCTTGGATCTCTTGCAATGTGTAAAGTTCTCAAAGACGCCGGAATGGATCCGATCTTCCAGCTTGCATGCCGTGACAGAAACCGTATCGCACTGGAGTCTGATCTTTTAAGTGCTGCTATGCTTGGTATTGAGAACATCCTCTGTCTGACAGGTGACCATACGAAGATGGGTGATCATCCGCAGGCAAAACCGGTATTCGATCTTGATTCTGTATCTCTTCTTCATACAGTACAGCTTCTCGAGTCCGGTGTAGATCTTGGAGGAAACCAGCTGGTTGGTGAGCCTCCGAAATTCTCCAAGGGTGCCGTTGTATCTCCATGCAGCGATTCCGTTGACGCTCAGCTTGCAAAGATGGAAAGAAAGGTTGCTGCAGGTGCAGACTACTTCCAGACACAGGCTGTATTTGAGCCGGAGAAATTCATCAAATTTATGGAAAAAGCAAAACAGTTCGGAAAACCGGTACAGGTTGGTATCATCATTCCGAAGTCTGCTGGAATGGCTAAGTTCATGAACAACAACGTTGCCGGCATCCATGTTCCGGATGAGATGATCGAGGAGCTGAAAGCTGACAAAGAGAAGACAAAAGCTGGTATCACAGGTGTTGAGATCGCTGCACGTATCATCAAAGAGTGTAAGCCATACTGCCAGGGTGTACATATCATGGCACTTGGATGGGAATCCAAGATCCCGGCACTTCTGGAGCAGGCTGAGATCTGATCAGAACGATTGCTTTATAAAAAATAACCAGAAAAGCTGTCCGGAACCGGATGCAGGAGATGCACACCGACCGGGCAGCTTTTGTGTAAGAAAAAGCTTCTTTATACGGAAAAACTCTTCGGGAAGCCTGCGGGATCCACAGCGGAAGAATTCTAGCTTAAGAGGTAAAGAGACGATGGAAAGTATTATTATCGGGATCGCCGGAGGGTCAGGCTCCGGCAAATCTACATTTACAAACAGACTGAAGAAGCATTTCGGAGACGATGTGGTGGTGATCTATCATGACAATTACTACCGCAGACAGGACGGAATTCCTTTTGAAGAACGTGTGAAGGTGAATTACGATCACCCGGATTCACTGGAAACCGATCTTCTGGTCGAGCATCTCAAAGAACTCAGGGAGGGCAAAACCATCCAATGTCCGGTATACGATTACAGTCAGCACAACCGCTCCGACAAAGTGCTGAAGATCGAACCAAGACCGGTCATTCTGGTAGAGGGAATCCTGCTTCTTGCAGATCCCCGTATCCGAGATCTTCTGGATATCAAGGTTTATGTGGAAGCAGATGCAGATGAGAGGATCTTAAGACGTATCTCCAGAGATGTGGAGGAACGTGGACGGGATTTAAACGGAATCATCGATCAGTATCTTACCACAGTAAAACCGATGCATTATCTGTACGTGGAGCCCACACGGGCGAAAGCAGATATTGTGATCAACAGCGGTAAGAATAATGTGGCCTTTGATCTGTTTGTGTCAAAAATCGGGCAGCTGCTGAAAGAACTGAAAAAATAATAAGTAAAATAAAAAGCATGTCATACTCTAGGACAGAGCGGATCAGATTGTATCCGTCTGGCTGTGTATGACATGCTTTTTTGACCGGTTCAGGTGAATATGTCTGTATTCACACGCTCTGTGTAAATTTCTCTACATAATATAAAGCTGCACCAATGGCAGGTGTATACTGCCCGTGGGTGCCGACCAGAATCTGGCTTCTGTCCAGGGTGAATGGTGCGTCTGTGTTGATGTGTTCTAACAGATAATTAATATCTTCTTCTGTAAAATAAGGTGCCAGATATCCGCTGATGATGATCGGTGCATCGATGATCAGGTTCAGATTTTTCATGGCAAAGGCCAGATGGTTCAGATAATCTTCCCAGTGCTCAGCAAGCCGGGGGGATTTTTTTTCGCGGAGCAGAGGGAAAAATTCCTTCACAGGCATCCCGGCAGACTGTTCCAGAGCGTTGGCAGAGCAGTAGGTTTCCAGACAGCCATGGTTTCCGCAGTAACATAAAGGGCCGTCAGGATTGACGCACATATGCTCAAGGGTTCCGCTGTGCATGGAACTTCCCTGATGAATTTGATGATTGGTGATAATGGCACCGCCCAGGTTTCGGTTCAGAAGGAACACGACAGCACTGTCAAGCTCCGGGTGATTCCACAGCTCCAGAAAAGCAGCGGATTTGGAATCATGTTCCAGATGGCAGGGGTAAGGAAGATGCCGGGAAAAATCCTCCAGTTTCATTCCGGTATTGTTCATGATGTTTCCGTAGATCACAGTGGAATTATCCGGAGAAGTGATCCCCTGTGTGGCAATGGAAATACCCAGGATCTTTTCATTCGGATAGTGATTTTCTGCGATGAATTTTCGTACTTTATCGGTCAGCTGTCTGTAATATTCTTCTGTGTTGGAATAGGGAAGAGCAATGGTTTCTGTATAAAAGGCATTTCCATATAAGTCGATTGCTGTGATATGGAACATGTTTTTCAGGATCCCGATTCCAATGGAAATCCGGAAATCCGAGACGATCTGGATGGCCTGGGCCTTTCGACCACCTGTGGAATCAAAATATCCGTTTCTGTCAATAAGCCCTTCTTTTTCCAGCAGGTTCAGGTTCTGGCTTACGGTGGAAAGCCCCATCTGAAGATCCTGGACGATCTGCATTTTGGAAGTCTGGTGTGTTTTGTATATATATTGGTAAACCTTGGAGCGGTTTATTTTTTTTAAATTGATGGTGGTTAATCCTTTTTCACTCATGAGATTCTCCTGATAAAAGTAATTATAGATATGTTTAAGTCGTGACATGCTCCCACCACTTAAATCTTACGATTTTGAAGTGGGGGCTTCCTGCTCGATTACCCTTTAGGGCAAAGCT
>NZ_JBCLNI010000031.1:0-44481 GCF_039062885.1 Blautia sp. 2227st1_G12_2227SCRN_220401
GGTGCTTATATTCTTCTGAAAAAATATGGCGATGATACAGATACAAATAAAATCCATCCGGCAGTAGCCATGGGCGGCTGTGTGATCTCTGTTGTAATATTGCTGCTCCTGATCGTGCCCGGTTCTCCTGCATTCATGGCTCCACAGTCCTTTGCAGCACTGATCGTGTGGGTGTTGATGGGAGTTACCTTCTATTTTGTTTCAAAGAAAAATTTTGCGAAAATCACTAAGAGAGAAATGGATTATCTGATTCTTGGAAATGTGCAGGTAGTTCGAGGACTGAGAAAAGGAAAAGATCAGGGAAGAGTTGTACAGGGAAATATTGTGGCTGATCAGAGTAATAAATCTTAAAAGGTAATAAAACGGCTGCAGGCCTATAATACTTTCAGGGTAACGGAAAGACTCCCACTCAAAAAATGGGAGTTTTTCTGTTACCGGAGTATCATATTTGCAAGGTGTGATTTATAAAGTATCTTGACAGAGGTACCGATCCTGTTATACTATTAAAACTGATAAAGGGGAGTAACCTACGTTTGGAAATCTGCGTTTGCAGTGTCGTCAGTACGGTGGAAACATCCGGCGCTGCAGGGAAATGGTGAGACTTTTATTGCATTTTTTGTTGTGCAATAAGGGTTTCTTTTTTTATATCCTTTTATCAAAAAAATCCTTTATTGCATAAAAAAATTACAGTTGGTGAATATTTGCAAAAAAGGAGGCAAAGGGAATGAAAGAAATTTATCAGCAGACAGCAGAAGAAGTTCTCGAGCGTGTGGAAAGCAGGGAATCAGGGCTTACCGATGAACAGGTTAGACGGTCCAGAGAGAAGTGCGGATGGAATGAGCTTGCAGAAGGAAAGAAAAAAAGTATTTTGCAGATCTTCTTTGAACAGTATAAGGATTTTCTGGTGCTGATCCTGATCGCATCGGCAGTGATATCCGGTATGCTTGGAGATGTGGAAAGTGCAGCAGTTATCGTGATCGTTATTACGATCAATGCGATTTTGGGAACTGTGCAGACAGTAAAGGCTGAGCAGTCCCTGCAGAGCTTAAAGAAGCTTTCCGGACCGGAGGCAAAGGTATTACGTGATGGTGTGGCGGTACAGCTCCCGGCAAGAGAACTGGTTGTAGGAGATGTGATCCTTCTTGAAGCAGGTGATATGATCCCGGCCGATGGAAGATTGATTGAAAATGCAAGCCTTAAGGTCGATGAAAGTGCCCTTACCGGAGAAAGTCTTGCGGTTGAAAAGAGTATGGACACTATTTTGGAGGAAGCACCGCTTGGTGATCGGACAAATATGCTGTTTTCCGGAAGCTTTGTCACATATGGGCGTGGCAGAGCGGTTGTAACGAATGTAGGAATGCAGACAGAGGTTGGAAAGATTGCGGGACTTCTGAAATCGACTTCGGAAAAACAGACGCCACTTCAGGCGAATCTGGATGATTTTGGAAAGAAGCTTTCCATTCTGATCCTGATATTTTGCGGAATTCTGTTTGCGATCAGTGTATTCCGCGGTGAGAAGATCAGCAGTGCATTTATGTTTGCAGTAGCACTTGCAGTCGCAGCGATTCCGGAAGCCTTAAGCTCCATCGTGACGATCGTCCTTTCTTTCGGAACACAGAAGATGGCAAAGGAGCACGCGATCATTCGTAAGCTTCAGGCTGTGGAAGGTCTTGGAAGCGTATCTGTTATCTGTTCGGATAAGACCGGAACACTCACACAGAACAAAATGACAGTAGAAGATTATTATATTGATGGAAAAAGAATCACAGCAGATGCAATTGATGTAGCAGATCCGGCGCAGAGATGTCTTTTGGACTACAGCATTTTATGTAATGATTCAACAAATGAAAATGGAGTGGAGATCGGAGATCCGACGGAAACGGCATTGATCAATCTGGGCAGCCGGTACGGAATCGAGGCTGCTGGTGTAAGAAAGCTTTATCCAAGGGAAGGAGAGCTTCCCTTTGACAGTGACCGTAAGATGATGTCAACACTTCACAGAATTGATGATGAAAACCGGATGATCGTAAAAGGTGCGGTTGACCGGCTTCTGGAGCTGACAGACAGGATCTGGACAAAGGACGGAGTTCGGGAAATCACAGAAGCAGATAAAGAAAAGATCCGGCGCCAGAATCAGGAATTTTCAATGGAAGGGTTACGGGTACTGGCATTTACCTATCGTGAAATTCCGGAGAAGCATGTATTGACGACAGAAGATGAGAACCATCTGGTATTTCTTGGCCTGATCGCTATGATGGATCCGCCGAGGGAAGAATCAAAGGCTGCAGTTGCAGAATGTATAAAAGCGGGGATTCGGCCGGTCATGATCACGGGAGATCATAAGATCACAGCAGCGGCAATCGCAAAAAGGATCGGGATCCTACATGATCTGTCAGAGGCCTGCGAAGGTGCTGATATTGAAAATATGAGTGATGAGCAGCTGAAGGAGTTTGTCCCGAATATTTCTGTGTATGCAAGAGTGTCACCGGAGCACAAGATCCGTATTGTCCGTGCATGGCAGGAGAAGGGGATGATCGTGGCAATGACCGGAGACGGTGTGAATGATGCTCCGGCATTGAAGCAGGCAGATATTGGTGTTGCAATGGGAGTGACCGGAACCGAGGTCGCAAAGGATGCCGCAGCAATGGTGCTTACAGATGATAATTTTGCAACAATTGTAAAAGCAGTGGAAAACGGACGAAATTTATATCAGAATATCAAGTATGCGATCCAGTTTCTTCTGTCAGGAAACTTTGGTGCGATCCTGGCAGTTCTTTGTGCATCCCTTGCAGGACTTCCGGTTCCCTTTGCACCGGTACATCTGCTGTTTATCAATCTTTTGACAGACAGCCTTCCGGCGATCGCATTAGGCGTGGAGCCGCACAGCAGTGAGGTGATGAATGAGAAACCAAGATCAGCAGACGAGTCAATACTGACAAAGGATTTTCTTGGTAAAATCGGTCTGGAAGGACTGGTGATCGGTATGATGACGATGATAGGATTTTTGACAGGATATCATCAGAATGGTGCACTGCTTGGCAGTACTTATGCCTTCGGAACACTTTGTCTGGCACGTCTGTTCCATGGATTCAACTGCAAATCGGATCATCCGGTTATCTTTACAAAACGTTTCTTTAATAATAAATGGCTTCAGGGAGCATTTGTACTTGGGGCAGTACTCATTACCGTTGTACTGACGGTTCCAGGATTTCATCTCCTGTTTAAAGTAGAGACGTTGGATCTGATGCAGCTTGGCTGTGTATATCTGTATGCGTTTGCAAGTCTTCCGATCATTCAGCTGCTTAAATGGATACGCATGAAATTAAGAAAAAGAGGAGAATGATAGTGGATATAAGTAAAATATCTGTAAAAAAAATCCGGGAGCTTATTGTGTTTACAACATTTCTTGTGGTCGCTCTGTGGAAGTTTGATGTGGTACTCGATGTGCTGAAAGCAATATGGGGGATCGCATTTCCTTTTGTACTTGGCGGAGCGATCGCATTTGTGACCAACGTGCCAATGAGCTTTTGGGAAAAGAAAATTTTTGGAAGGGTAAAAAAAGAAAATAAGATAGGTGTAAAACTGGCAAGACCGATAAGTCTTTTCCTTACGATCGTATTTGCGGTTGGCGTGATCGTACTGGTGATGTTTGGTGTGATCCCGCAGCTTACGCGGACAATGGGAACTCTGATGATGAGTATCGCTGATTTTATTCCGCAGATGCAAAGCTGGATCCGGGAATTCTCCCATAATAACCAGGAAATCATGAAGCTGGTAGATCAGGTACAGTTTAATCCTGATCAGGCGATCAAGTGGGGGATAGGCCTTCTTGGAAACGGTGCAGGAAATATGATGAATACCACAATGTCAGCAGTGGGTTCCATAGTCAGTGGATTGGCAACCTTTTTTATTGCTTTTTCATTTGCCTGCTATGTCCTTTTTCAGAAGGAGAAGCTGCATGTGCAGATCCGAAAAGTATTTTTTGCCTTTCTCCCAAAGAAAAAGGCAGATGCTTTTCTTAAAGTCTGTTCTCTGACTTATCGGACATTTGCAAATTTTCTTGCAGGCCAGTGTCTGGAAGCTGTGATCCTCGGCTGTATGTTTGTTGTGATACTGAGTATTTTGAGGATGCCATATGCACTTTTGATCGGAGTTTTGATTACGTTTACCGCATTGATTCCGATTTTTGGGGCCTTCATCGGGTGTGCGGTGGGAAGCTTTTTGATCTTTATGGTAAATCCGAAACAGGCAATTTTATTTATTATAGTATTTCTGGTGCTGCAGCAGATAGAGGGAAATCTGATCTATCCTCATGTTGTGGGTGAATCCGTAGGGCTTCCGTCAATCTGGGTTCTTGCAGCAGTTACGATCGGCGGAAACCTTATGGGAATTGTAGGTATGCTTGTTTTCATTCCGCTGCTTTCCGTGTTCTATACTATCTTTCGGGAATTCGTATATCTGCGCCTGAAAAAAAAGCATATCAAACAGGTGACAAAGACAGAAATAGAGGAATATACGGCGGAGGAAATTGTAAATAGTGACATATCAGAGGGGAAATGATATGATGGACTTGTATTGGGATAGTTAAGAAAATCTTATATTTAAGGGGGGAGTTACTATGTGGTTTGTGTTTGCCTTGCTGTCTGCTGTATTTGCGGCGCTGACCTCCATACTGGCCAAGATAGGTATTGTCGGTGTTAATTCGAATCTTGCAACAGCGATTCGAACGATGGTGGTGCTGGTTATGGCGTGGGGAATGGTTTTCCTCACAAATACCCAGGGCGGGATCGCAGCGATCAGCAAAAAAAGCTGGCTGTTTCTGACCCTTTCAGGTCTGGCAACAGGTGCTTCGTGGTTATGCTATTATCGTGCCCTGCAGATAGGCGATGCATCCAAGGTTGTGCCGATAGACAAGCTGAGTGTCGTGATCACACTGGTACTGGCATTTGTTTTTTTGCATGAAAAATTCACAGCAAGATCGATGATGGGATGTATTTTGATCGGTGTGGGAACATTATTGATGGTTTTGTAAAAATGCATAAGAATGCATAAGAAAACTATATACAAAAGGAGAGTGTTATGAAAACACGAAAGAAAATTTCAGCAAAGCTGCTGGCGATCATGCTTATTGCTGCATTGCTGCTTCCTCTTGCATGGAATGTTCCGGTGGAAGCAGCCGAGGCAAAACAGATCGATGTTTTGTTCAGCCATGATACACATTCGCATTTGAACAGCTTTTCAACCATCGTAGATGGAGAGCAAAAAGAAGTTGGCGGATTTGCAAGGATCAAAACTCTGATCGATGAAAAGAAGCAGGAAGATCCGGACACCCTGGTGCTGGATGGCGGCGATTTTTCCATGGGAACACTGATCCAGACTGTATACGATACGGAGGCGGCAGAGCTTCGGATGCTGGGATATCTTGGGTATGATGTGACGACTCTGGGGAATCATGAATATGATTATCGTTCAAAGGGACTGGCAAATATGCTGGAGGCCGCGAAGGCTTCCGGTGAGACAGTGCCGGCACTGGTAGTGTGCAACGTGGACTGGGACAGCATGGAGCAGGATGGATTAAGCGATGGTCAGAAGCAGATCCGGTCGGCATTTGAAGCCTACGGTGTGAAGGATTATGTAGTAGTTCAAAAGGGAGATGTAAAGGCTGCAGTAGTCGGTGTGTTCGGTAAGGATGCCCTAGAATGTGCACCGACCTGTGAATTAAAGTTCAAGGATCCGGTTGAGGCCGTAAAACAGACAGTAGAAAAGATCCGAAAAAATGAAAAAGTGGATATGATCGCTTGTGTGTCCCATGGAGGAACCTGGGAGGATGAGAACAAATCGGAGGATGAGATCCTTGCAAAAGAGGTGCCGGATATCGACTTGATCATCAGCGGACATACGCACACAGAGCTGAAAGAGGCAATTCAGCATGGGAACACATATATCGTATCCTGCGGCGAATACGGAAGAAATCTGGGATCACTTTCCATGACACAGAAACAGGACGGACGGTGGGAGCTGACATCCTATGAGCTGATCCCTGTTTCTGAGGATGTAAAACCGGACCAGGCGACACAGGAACAGATCGATGCCCTGATGGATACGGTGGATAAGAATTATCTTGCCGATTTCGGCTATACAAGGGAAGAGGTTCTTGCTGAAAATGATGTTGAATTCAACAGTCTGGAAGAAATGGGCACGAAGCACGAAGAGTTGAATCTTGGTGATATCATGTCCGATGCATACATATATGCAGTGGAAAATTCCGAGTATTATGATGGTGATCCGGTTGATGTAGCCGTTGTTCCAAGCGGAACCGTGCGGGATACATACACAAAGGGCGATATCACAGTAGAGGATGTTTTTAATTCCTTTTCACTGGGAATCGGAAAGGATGGTGTTGCCGGATATCCGCTGATCAGTGCATACCTGACCGGAAAGGAGCTGAGGCTGGTAGCGGAGGTGGATGCTTCTGTATCAGATTTTATGACAACGGCAAGGTTATATTGCAGTGGATTGAATTTTGCATACAATCCACATCGGATGATCCTGAATAAGGTGACAGATTGTTATCTCACCAGGGCAGACGGAGAGCGGATCGAGATCCAGGATGACAAGCTGTATCATGTTGTGACAGATCTGTATACCGGCCAGATGCTTGGTTCAGTGATGAAAATGTCCTATGGACTGCTGTCTCTTGAACCGAAGGACAGTGATGGAAATCCTATTGAAAATCTGGAAGATCAGGCGATCATGGAGGATGACAAGGAATTAAAGGCCTGGGATGCGATCGCAAGATATATGCAGTCCTTTGAGGATACAGACGGCGACGGAATTGCCAATGTGCCGGAATATTATGAGACGACACATGGACGTAAGGTTGTGGAGGACAGCAGAAATATCATTGATCTGGTGAAGCAGCCGAATAAGTTTTCGGCAATGATCGCAGGTATTTGTCTGATCTTTATCGTGATCATTGTGCTTGTGGTATTTCTGATCCGAAGGATGATCCGCAGGATCAAAGTCAGAAAAGGAAAGAGAAATTCAAAATAAATATACGGCTGAGATCGTTAAGGTCCGTAAGTCGACGAAATCCCACGTGTCCTCTTCTCTGAAAAATCTGGAGAGCAGAGGTCTGATCGAAAGGATCCAGAGTGCGGACAATGAGAAGCCTGATGATCCCAAAGACCTGTGCATATATGTGGATCATTGCAATGGGACTTCAGCTTCTGTTTTAGGACAGCAAGCATTAAGTAACCGCCTGACTATGGATCAGACATTGGATGTCCGCAGCGTATTTTGGTACGTCTGCGGACATCTTTTTTTGAGATGAATTGCAATTTCTTTTGTAAAATTGTAGAATGAAAGAGCTTATGAAAAAGAGTCATGAAAGAGAGAATCGGGAAATGAATGATAAAATCGCAGTCTGTCTTGGAAAGGGCGGACAGAGAGATATGGCGGAAGCCTTTTGCAGGAGGACCGGAGCGCAGCTTCAGGATAAGCCGGGAGATTTTCTGACGGTGAGGTTTGATTCCAGGGGCGTTTCGCTGTCCGGTTTCGGGCTGACCTATCAGGGGGATTTTGTGGAGACGATGCTTCACAGAGTTACCAGAGGCAGACTTCAGCATGAGATGCTGGTGAAGGCGGTGAAGTCAGATAAGGAGGGAAGGAAGGCCATCGATGCTACGGCAGGAATGGGTGAGGATGCCTTTCTTCTGGCAGCCCAGGGCTATGAGGTGACGCTGTACGAGCAGAATCCGGTGATCGCAGCCCTTCTTAAAGATGCCATTCGCCGTGCCAAGAAAAATATGGATCTGAAAGATATTGCCGGTCGTATGAAGGTGATCGAGGGAAACAGTGTAGAAGGTATGTCAAAGCTTCTTGATCCTGTAGACGTGATCTATCTGGATCCTATGTTTCCGGCAAGACAGAAATCCAGCCTGATCAACAAGAAACTTCAATTGATCCAGAAGCTGGAACCACCGTGCTCCGGGGAAACGGATCTTTTTGATGCAGCTATCAGGGCAAATCCGGATAAGATCATCGTCAAGCGTCCGCTGAAAAGTGAATGTCTTGCCGGTCGGGAGCCGTCTTATACATTGAAGGGGAAGGCAATACGATATGACTGCTATGTATTATAAAGTCAGACACTATCAATACAAAAATCGAATCGGAAATCTTAAGTCTGAAGCTGTAGGCGTGGTAAGCGGGGAAAAACATTTCCCCATATTTCCTGGAAATATGATTTTCAAGCCATTGACGAAATCCAAACCATTTTCCACGCCACTGTATGCTTATGCAGAGGTGTTCTGGTCAACGATCATTAATGAATATTTTATGCCTGCGCCCAGGTATGAACTGGCCATCTGTGAAGGGTATGAGGCAGTAAATGAAAAATATCTTGACTACGGAACGGCAGTACCCATGGCCTATAAAGAAGGGGAATCCCTTTTGAATCTTCTGGAGTTTTTCAGGAAATATCCGGATGAAAAGGTAGATATAGATAATTATGTAAACTATTGCCAGATGTTTTATGATTATAGAGACATTTTTGAAGCTGATTTTTTGCAGAAGCATCAGGAAATGGCGGAACAGCTTGCCATGCAGGTACTGATCTCTGTCCTGAAGGGAGACCAGAATTATCATTATGAAAATGTAGCATTTCTCTGTGATAAAGATGGCGGGATCATAAGTCTTGCACCTATGATCGATCATGAATTTTCCACGTATTTTATGTTTCCGGACGATATTTCCCGTCATGTATACTGGCTGATGGAATTAAGCAAATCCATCCGAGGATGGGAAGTACGGCCGGGGGAATATGATAATTTCAAAGATCCGGAAGAACGGAAGCTAATGGAAAAAAGTGCCACCTGTATTCATAAAAATCTCCTCTATATAAAAGAACATTATCCGCAGACAACGGAAGAATTTCTGGATAAAGCAGAAAAACTGAAAACAGCATTGACGGAAGCTTCAGAGGATTTTCTGATCCGGGGAAATACGGAATATCCGGACTGTGCGGATTCCAGCGCCTGGCTGATTGGAAAAGCCAGATACAAGGATAAAGATGAAGAGAAAGCCAGCGCTTATGAGGTGGAATTATGCGGAAAGGGGAAAAAGCTTGATTTCCGGGACGTAAGTATCAGCGCAATAAATGAAATAAAAGCTGTGATCAGTCAGATGGAAGAAGTTTTGAGAAAGAGAGAATAAACAAATGGAACAAACAAAAACAATATTAAAAAAAACCTGGGTGGTGGCAGCGCTTGCCTGCGTCTGCTGTCTTCTCTGGGGGAGTGCGATCCCGCTGATCAAGACAGGATACCGTCTGATGCAGATGGATTCTGCAGATACGGCAAGTCAGATCGTTTTTGCAGGTGTGCGTTTTGCACTGGCAGGAATCCTTGTACTGATCTTTGCATCTTTGCGTGAGCGCAAGGTTCTGCTTCCGGATCGAACTGTTCTGAAATATGCGGTGCCGGTATGTATAGCTCAGACGGTATGTCAGTATTTCTTCTTTTATATAGGTGTGGCACATACCTCCGGTGTAAAAGGCGCTATTATCACAGGTCTTGGGAATTTTATTGCGATCCTGCTGTCCTGCCTTGTTTTTCACAAGGAAAAAATGACCGGGCGAAAGATGCTCGGCTGTATCCTCGGTTTTGCCGGCGTGGTCGTGATCAATCTCATGGGAAATTCTCTGGATGCAGGTTTTAGGCTTACAGGAGAAGGATTTATTCTGATCGCGCAGTTTTCTTACGGAATGTCCACGGTGCTGATCAATATTTTTTCCAGAAAGGTATCTCCGGTGGTACTCAGCGGAACGCAGTTTACCATGGGCGGGATCATTCTGTTCCTGATCGGAAAAGGGATGGGAGGACATTTCGGAGTGGTAAATGCCGCCGGTATCGGGATCATCTTTTATCTGGCAATGGTGTCTGCAGTGGCCTATACACTGTGGTCAGTGCTGCTTGCCTGGAATGATGTATCCAGGGTAGCGATCTTTGGCTTTGTAAATCCTTTGTTCAGTGTGATCCTGTCTGCACTGGTTCTGGGAGAGGTACGTCAGGCATTTAATATGGGAAGTCTCATCGCACTGTTTCTTGTCTGTGTGGGAATTTATGTGGTAAATCAAAAAAAATCTTCATAAGTGGTATTGCAGTTATTGTTCCCAGGCAATATTTTTTGAAGCGTGTTGCTGAGAACGGAGTGAACAGTAACGGTCGCAGAATGAACAGTAACGATGCCGGAGTTTTGAAATTGATTTCAATACGGCATTGTGTTAAAATAGCTCCATAAAAAGTGTGAACATAAAAATCCATGCCGGAATAACTGCAGGATCCGGAAGCAGATCCTGCACCGGACAGTAAGGAGGAAAAATATGGAATTTCAGAAACTGATCGAAGAGAGAAGGACCATCCGTAAATACAGCCCGGAGAGCAGGATCACAAAAGAAGATCTTCTTGCAGTGATCCGGGCCGCTCAGGAAGCACCCAGCTGGAAAAACTCCCAGACCGGAAGATATTATTGTGTAATGTCCGAAGAGATGGTGGAGAAGGTCAGCAGAGAATGTCTGCCGGAAATGAACCAGGCAAAAGCAGAGAATGCCTCCCTGATCGTTACAACCTTTGTACATAACCATGCCGGATTTCAGAAAGACGGAACACCGGATAATGAGCTTGGAAACGGCTGGGGCTGCTATGATCTGGGACTTCAGAACGAGAATCTGATCCTGAAGGCAAAGGAGCTTGGATATGGAACCCTGATCATGGGACTTCGTGCCGGAGACAAGCTCCGTGAGATCCTTTCCATTCCGGAAACAGAAACGGTAATGGCAGTGATCGCCATCGGAAAAGCAGCCGAAGAGCCTGCAAGACCGAAACGTAAAGATGTGGAAGATATTGTGAGATTTTATTAAATAATAGAAGAAATGCCCGGTACATATCAAAATGTTCGGGCATTTTTTAATGGAAATTAAAGAGCAAAATGGTCTAAAAAGGATTGCCTGGAAGAGTGAATTCTGTTATCCTGTAAGAAAACAGCTGTGACAACATGGAAGGGTTTTGAAAAGCAGAGTTTGGGAGAAGCAAAAAAGCAATACAGTAAAAGCAAGGGAGGTTTTTAACCAATATGCAGATCATACATGAAAATGAATACGAAGAAACCATGAAAAATATCGTAATGCCATATCTTCTGTCTCACAGAAGGGAACTTTATGTACCGGGTGCGGATTATCCGTTTCGTAACGAAAGCAAACGGATCACAGGTAAGATCCATATGCTGCAGTATCTGTCTGATATTGATATGCCTAAAGGTGTGGTAGTCATCAGCCACGGATTCACAGAATCAGCAGTAAAATATGATGAAGTGGCCTATTATTTTCTTAAGGAAGGCTATCATGTATATATTCCGGAGCATTGCGGCCATGGCCGCAGCTATCGTCTTACCGCAGACCCGTCTCTGGTCCACATCGATACATGGAGAAGATATATCCGCGATTTTCTGAAAGCATGCCGCTACATAAAGAAAGCACATCCGGATCTGTCACTTAACTTGTATGCACATTCCATGGGTGGAGCCATCGGTGGTATTGCTGCAGCCTGGGAGCCGGACTGGTTTCACAAGGTGATCCTTTCTTCTCCGATGATCCGTCCTCTTACAGATAATGTTCCGTGGCCGGCAGCCACCGGCATAGCTCTGGAGAAATGCATTTTCGGAAAAGATGAGGAATATGTAGCTGGCCGAAAGCCTTACGATGGCAGCGGTTCTTTTGAGACAAGCTCCGCAACATCAAAACCAAGATACGAGCGATACAAAAATCTCCGTGCAGAACATAAGGAGCTCCAGACCTGGTCTCCATCCTACGGCTGGCTCTGGGCTTCTGCGGAAATGAGCTGGTATCTGCGTCTCTACGGATGGAAAAAATATACGGCACCAATGCTGCTCATCCAGGCCCAGACGGAAGATCTGGTGTCTGTCCGTGCCCTGAAAAATTTTGCCGGAAAGATCAATCGCCAAGGAAAAACAAGCTGTGATTATATCCATATGATCGGAACAAAGCATGAGATCTATGGAAGCAGAGGTAAGATCCTGGAGAAATACTGGGGATATATATTTACATTCCTGGACGATACGGAAAATGATATTGATCACAGATAAGTATTTTTACTACAGGTATATCACATATTTAACAACAGGATTGGCAGCTTTTATTCACTTTCTTTCTTTATCATAGTAAAATTATAAAGCTTTTCTCTTATACATTCGACAAAAAATGTGATATAATCTAACGAATCGTCTTTTTGTACAGACAAACGTACAATCCAAAAAGACAAAATTAAATAAGGGAAGGATTATAGAATGTTATCTGTTATTGAATCAGTGAATGCTGCTGTAAACAATTTTATCTGGGGCGTTCCTGCGATGATCTGTATTATTGGTGTAGGTCTTTATTTAAGTATCCGCACAAATTTTCTCCAGATTCGGAAATTTCCCTATGCCATCAGGGTCACTATCGGACGTATGCTTCGGAAAAGAGAAGCTTCCGATGGAAGTCTGACACCGTTTCAGGCTGTTTGTACGGCGTTAGCTGCTACCGTGGGAACGGGAAATATTGCAGGTGTGGCAGGTGCTATTGCCATCGGAGGACCGGGAGCCGTATTCTGGATGTGGATTTCTGCACTTCTTGGAATGTGTACAAAGTTTTCAGAAGTAACACTTGCGGTACATTTCCGCGAAACCAATGCCAACGGAGATCTGGTTGGAGGACCAATGTATTACATTAAGAATGGTCTAAAAAAACACTGGCACTGGCTGGCATATCTGTTTTCCGCTTTTGGTGTGCTTACTGTTTTCGGAACCGGAAATGCAACCCAGGTTAATACCATTACAACAGCTATTGATTCTGCACTGATCAATTACAATGTGATCGCTGCAGACAATACTTCTACGGTAAACCTTGTTATGGGGATCATCCTTGCGATCCTTGTGGCAATGATCCTGCTTGGCGGAATCAAAAGGATCGGCCAGGTTACAGAAAAGCTGGTACCGTTTATGGCATTGTTTTATATTATTCTTGCTGTCGGTGTAGTTATCATCAACTGGAAAAATGTTCCGGGTGTTTTCAGCGCTATCATCAGAGGGGCATTTAATCCGGCATCTGTGACAGGCGGCGTAGTAGGAAGCTTTTTCATGAGTATGAAAAAAGGTGTTTCCAGAGGTATTTTTTCCAATGAGGCAGGTCTTGGTACCGGTTCCATCGCACATGCCTGTGCAGACACCAGAAAACCTGTAAAACAGGGATTTTTCGGGATCTTTGAGGTATTCACGGACACGATCGTGATCTGTACGCTGACAGCGCTTGTCATCCTCTGCAGCGGGGTGCCGGTTGGTTATGGCGCAGCAGCAGGAGCGGAGCTTACCATCAGCGGTTTTACCAGTACATACGGAAACTGGGTTTCCATCTTTACAGCAGTTGCCATGTGCTGCTTCGCATTTTCCACTATCATTGGATGGGGACTTTACGGAGCCAGATGTGCGGAGTTCCTTTTTAAGGAAAAAGCTATCAGACCTTTTATGGTACTGTACTCTCTGGTAGCGATCATCGGCGCAACTGTTGACCTTGGACTTCTCTGGAGTATCGCAGAGACCTTCAACGGTCTGATGGCGATCCCTAACCTGATCGCAGTATTCCTGCTTTCCGGTGTGGTTGTAAAGCTTGTGAAGGAGTACTTCGCCGGAGAAGGAAAGAACGCCTGAAGGAGTTTTTGAAAAAAAAACTTGACTATCAAAACAAACAGAGTTAGAATTGGTTTAACTCATTAAAGAGTTAACACATAACAGAAGTAAATTCCATGAAGGGAATCAGTAAAGACAGAGGAACCGTCTTCAGAGAGCTGTGACTGGTGTGATGCAGCGTCGGAACTGCCTTGAATATCATCCCTGAGAAGGAAAGCCGAAAGTTTCAGACAAGTAAGTAGGTTTTCACGGGTGCTTCCCGTTACAGAAGTCGCGTATGCCGGTACGTTGCAGAATCGTGCTTGTTTCAATGGAGAAACAGGGTGGTTGCGGAATTTTATATCCGTCCCTGAAAGGGGACGGATTTTTTTTATCCAAAACATTTTAAACCACGCGGTAAGGATCTGAAACCGGAAAAATATACAAAAGGGGAAAGAGTATGAAAGTGTACAAAAAACTCATGAACGCACTTGCAGCAGTAGAAAAAATCGTACTGGTCATTTCCACACTGCTGATCCTTGTGCTGACTGTGGGAAATGTATTTTCCCGTAAGGTCATCCATC
The DNA here is from genome assembly GCF_039062885.1 of Blautia sp. 2227st1_G12_2227SCRN_220401. Lineage (NCBI taxonomy): Bacteria > Bacillati > Bacillota > Clostridia > Lachnospirales > Lachnospiraceae > Blautia > Blautia sp. 2227st1_G12_2227SCRN_220401. The sequence continues at coordinate 14,301 of NZ_JBCLNI010000031.1, forward strand.
GCTCATGGTCTTTTACAGAAGAGCTTGTTGTAGCGGTGTTTGTTCTCATCACACTTCTGGCAGCAGCACTTGCCTGCCGTGAAAAAGGAGGGCTGGTAAGTCTGACACTGGTTACGGACCGTCTTCCGAAAAAACTGGAAAAACCATCTGTGATCCTGATCACGGTCCTGAGCATTGTTTTTTCCGCAATTTTATTTAAATATGGAATGGACAAGGTTCTTACACAGCTGGCAAACGGCAAGAGAACTTTCGTATTGAACTGGCCGGAGTGGATCTTCTGGTCCTTCGTGCCGATCGGAGCAGGCTGTATGATCCTTCATTTTATTGAGTACTGCCTCGACTTCTGCCTGAAAAAAGATGATGAAAAGGAGGACAAATAAATGATCAGTGCAATCTTATTTATCTCCTTCTTTGTTTTCCTGATCCTGGGACTTCCCATTGCGATCTGCTTAGGTCTGTCATCTGTATGTGCCATCCTTTATTCCGGTACATCTCTGACGATCGTAGCTACAAATATGTACTCCGGAATCAGTAAATTCCTGCTTCTTGCTATCCCGTTCTTTGTTCTGTCCGGAAACATTATGGCAAAAGCCGGTATTTCCAAACGACTGATCAACTTCGTAGATACCTGCGTAGGACATAAAAAGGGCGGTATCGCCATTGTATGTGTTATCGTAGCCTGCTTCTTCGGAGCGATCTCCGGTTCCGGCCCTGCAACGGTTGCGGCACTTGGAGCAGTTCTGATCCCGGCTATGGTTGAGCAGGGCGGTTTCTCCGCACCGTTTTCCACGGCATTGATGGCAACCTCCAGTTCCATCGCCATTGTCATACCGCCGAGTATCGCATTCGTTGTATACGCTTCTATCACAGGGGTATCTATTGCAGATATGTTTATGGCTGGTATCGTTCCGGGACTTCTGATGGGTGTTGCTCTTGTGATCATCGTTATGATCGAGGCAAAGAAACATAACATTCAGCCATCCCGTGAAAAAGCTTCCGCAAAAGAGCGCTGGGATACATTTAAAGATGCATTCTGGGGATTCCTGATGCCGGTTATCATCCTCGGGGGAATTTACGGCGGTATCTTTACACCAACTGAGGCTGCAGCCGTATCTGTTGTTTACGGTCTGTTTGTTGGTATGGTGATCTACCGTGAGGTTAAGCTCAAAGATCTGTTTGACATTCTTGTGGATTCTGCAAAGACAACCGGTGGAATCATGCTGATCGTAGCGAGTGCTTCCCTGTTCTCTTTTGTATGTACCAAGTTTGGTATTGCAAATGCGGCATCTGAGCTTCTTGCCGGCATTGCACATAATCAGTTTACCTTCCTTCTGATCGTAAACATCATTTTCCTGATCGCAGGATGCTTCATTGATGCAAACTCTGCAATGTACATTTTTGTACCGATCATGCTTCCGGTATGTAAGGCTCTGGGCTATGATGTGGTAGCATTCGGTGTTATGGCAACAGTTAACCTTGCGATCGGACAGGTAACACCTCCGGTAGGTGTAAATCTTTTCGTTGCCATTAGTATCAAGATCAAAAAAGGTCTGGAGGTTACTCTTCAGCAGATCTCCAGAGCAGTTATGCCGATGATCGCTGCATCCGTTGCAGTTCTTTTGATCATCACTTATATTCCGGCTGTTTCCACAGCTCTTCCGAAGGCTCTTGCAAAAGAGGGCTCCTATACAGGAGACCAGTCTTCTGACACAGAAAGCCAGAGCTCCAAGGATTCCGGAGACGGAAGTGATTCCTTTAATACCATCGCGGATTACAGTGATCTTGACTGGCCGGAGATGACATGGAACTTCGCATGCTCTACAACTGAAACAAGTACCTGGGCTGATGGAGGACGTAAGTTTGGTGAGCTTATGGAAAAAGCAACCGGCGGAAAAGTCAAGGTTAATATTTACGCAGCAGATCAGCTGACAAACGGAAATCAGTCCGAGGGAATCCAGGCACTGATGAACGGAGATCCGGTACAGATCTCCATGCATTCCAATCTGATCTATTCTGCATTTGACCCGAGATTCAATGTAGTATCCCTGCCGTTTATCTATGATTCCTACGATGACGCGGATGCAAAATTTGACGGTGAGGCCGGAGAAAAGCTGAAAGAGATCCTTGGTGAGTACGGACTTCATTGTATGGGAATCGCAGAGAATGGTTTCCGTGAGCTGACAAACAGCAAGCATGAAGTAAAAACAGTAGACGACATGAAGAACCTGAAGGTTCGTGTGGCCGGTTCCAACCTTCTTATGGAATGCTATAAGAGATGGGGGGCAGATGCCACAAATATGAACTGGTCTGAGACCTACACAGCACTTCAGCAGAATACGGTAGAGGGTGAGGAGAACCCGTTGCCTGCGATCGACGCAGCCAGTGTACAGGAGGTACAGCCGTACTGCTCCATGTGGGATGCAATCTATGATTGTCTGTTCTTCTGTATCAACCAGGATATCTATGACAGCCTGACACCGGAACAGCAGCAGGTTGTTGATGAGGCAGGCCAGAAGGCTGTTGAGTATGAGCGTTATATCAACCGTTCCGGTGACGAGGAGATCATGAGCCGCTGGGAGAAGAGCAACGGTGTGAACTTTACAAAGAAAGAGGATATGGATATCGATTCCTTCAAGAAAGCAGTAGACGGAATCGACGACTGGTTTGTAAAGGAGCTTAAGAGTGCAGGCTATGACGATGCACAGGATCTTGTAGATCTGTTTACAGAGGATTCGGTAGATACCGTGGAGGATTACAGTGATCTGAACTGGCCTGAGACAACCTGGAACTTTGCATGCTCCACAACGGAGACAAGTACCTGGGCTGATGGAGGACGTAAGTTCGGTGAACTCATGGAAAAGGCTACCGGAGGAAAGGTCAAGGTTAACATTTACGCAGCGGATCAGCTGACAAACGGAAATCAGTCCGAGGGAATCCAGGCATTGATGAACGGAGACCCGGTACAGATCTCCATGCATTCCAATCTGATCTATTCTGCATTTGATCCACGCTTCAATGTGGTATCCCTGCCGTTCATCTATGATTCCTATGATGATGCAGATGCGAAGTTTGACGGAGAGGCCGGAGACAAGCTGAAGGAGATCCTTAACGGCTACGGACTTCACTGCATGGGTATTGCAGAGAACGGATTTCGTGAGTTGACAAACAGCAAGCATGAGGTAAAATCTGTAGATGATATGAAGAATCTGAAGGTTCGTGTAGCCGGCTCTAATCTTCTTATGGAGTGTTATAAGAGATGGGGGGCAGATGCTACAAATATGAACTGGTCCGAGACCTACACAGCACTTCAGCAGAATACGGTAGAGGGCGAGGAGAATCCGTTGCCCGCCATCGATGCAGCCAGTGTACAGGAGGTACAGCCATATTGCTCCATGTGGGATGCAATCTATGACTGCCTGTTCTTCTGCATCAACCAGGATATTTATGATGCGCTGACACCGGAGCAGCAGGCTGTTGTTGACGAGTGTGGTCAGAAAGCTGTTGAGTATGAGCGTTACATCAACCGTTCCAGTGATGATGAGATCAAAGCACGCTGGGCAGACAAAAACGGTGTGACCTTCACAGAGAAAAAGGACATGGATATCGATTCCTTTAAGAAAGCAGTAGACGGTGTAGATGACTGGTTTGTTCAGGAACTGAAAAAACAGGGCTATAATGATGGTCAGGATCTGGTAGATCTGTTTACAAAGTAATCTTCATATATGTTTATAAAAAGATAAAATAGCCGGAAAGAGGCAGTTCTGAGAGGATTTTTCAGGACCGCCTCTTTTCTTTGCGGAAAAAAGATTATATACTGATAGCAGTCCGGCATTTGTTGGGCAGGAGATTATTGAAATATGACCGGAACATAAGTAAAGCATATATTTGCATTTATTTTACTGTATGCTCCGGAGAGTTGATAAGGTAAAGGAAGAAATATGATAAAGATCGATCTGATAACCGGATTTCTCGGATCCGGAAAGACAACATTTATAAAAAAATATGCCTCCTATCTTCTGAAAAAAGGCATGAACATCGGGATCCTGGAAAATGATTTCGGGGCAGTGAATGTGGATATGATGCTGCTTCAGGATCTGATGGGAGACAACTGTGAGCTGGAGATGGTTTCCGGGGGCTGTGATGCGGACTGTCACAGACGGCGATTTAAGACAAAGCTGATCGCCATGGGAATGTGCGGTTACGACCGTGTCATCGTAGAACCATCCGGAATCTTTGATGTGGATGAGTTCTTTGACGCCCTCCATGAGGAACCGTTGGATAAATGGTATGAGATCGGAAATGTGATCGCCATTGTGGATGCGAAGCTGTCAGAGGATCTTTCTGCGGAAGCGGATTATCTGCTGGCTTCCGAGGTGGCAGATGCAGGCTGTGTATTACTGAGCAGGAGCCAGGAAGCCACGGTGGAAGAGATCAGCAGCACAAAAGAGCATCTCAACCGTGCACTTGGCCAGATCCAGTGCAGGCGCTGTCTGGACAGTGAGATCCTCACCGGAAACTGGAATGATCTTACGGACGCAGACCTGGAAAAGATCCTGGATTGCGGGTATGTGGCAGAGGATTACGTGAAGGAATCCTATGCGGAAGGCGGCGGATTTGATTCTCTGTTTTTTATGAACGTTCATAAAAGCGAGGAGGAACTTCATGAAACTGCAGAAAGGATCCTGAATGATCCATCCTGCGGAGATGTTTTTCGCGTAAAAGGATTTCTCAGAAAAGAAGATGGACAGTGGCTGGAGCTGAATGCTACCCGCCATGAGATCTGCATCCGGCCGGCAAAGCTGGGACAGGAGATCATGATCGTTATTGGGGAGAAACTGAATAAAGAGGTAATTGATGGATACTGGAAATAATACTGCAGGAAAAACAGCACCGGAGAGATATGTCTCAGAGAAGGCCTTTGAAGAGCTGCCAGATACCTTTCAGAAGCTAGCAGAGCTGCTTGGAGAAGATCAGTTTGAACTAGTGGCAGTGAATGATGAGAAAGATCCGCAGGATCAGAAAGCAGCTTCAGAAAGTGCTTTTTCGGAAGCAATTGCGGAAAAGTCCGATGACAATATGTACAGAGTGGATTCTTATGTAAAAAACGGCGAAATCCGTCTTGTGTATCTTATGAATGATGCGGTAGAAAGCTTTCTTGTTTTTGGAAATGCCCGTATGACAGGTGTATACAAACCGGATTACGAGGGCGAGATCCTGGCAGATTTAAGCCGGCAGGGTAGAGAATACATCCTTGTGGTCCACCAGGATGATTCGGTGGTGACTTTGTTTTTTGAAACCCTGTCTCTGGAAAAATATCTCTACGATTATAGCCGGATCGGTCATTTCTGGGTAGAAGGGTATGAATACTTACGGCAGCTGGAATATCGGCTGGCGATCCTCCGCGACAAATATGATTATATAGGCGGGGACAGCTGCAACGCTCTGGAGGAGAAGCTTTCTGCACTGGTGGAATTTCCGCCATTGAATTACTGCTGTTATCCTGCTGTTCCGGAAAAGTATATTGTTCCCAGGGAAAATCCGTGGATTCCCTCGGAAAAGGCATTTGAGGTAATGGGAGAGATCGCAAGGCAGGCAGGAGACCGTACCTTTGTCAGGTGGCTTGAAATTTACCGGAAACTTCCGTTTAAATGGGTAGCACGGAAACTGGCAGGAATGCTTCACCGTACAAAACACATCCAGGTAACGATGTGCCTTTCTGAAAAGCTGCGGGAAGCTTCATCCGGATATGGGAATCGTTCTTTTGGAAAAGAAGCCGATGAAGAACTTAGAGTTCTTACAGAAAAAGCCAGGACAAAGCAGGCAGAGCTGAACGAGCAGGGTATGGGATCCGAAGTACTCAGGGAAGAACCGTTTACCATTGCCAGAGATTCTCTGGGATTTAAGGTTTATCTCATGAAATGGAACAAGGGAAGAAAAGACTGTACCGTTGAAATTGAAGAAATATGACGAAATATATATAGATCCGTAGAGAATATCTGTGAAGTGTTTTTGCCCGGCAGGGATTGCTTTTTTAAAAACACTGGGGTATAATCTAACGGAAAGAGTTAAGAACAGCCCTTTAATAAGAAAGGAGATTTTTAAAATGAAAGTAACACATATTACAGATATTGATAAATTTTTTGAGGTAATTGACAGCTGCAAGGGTAGAGTAGAGCTTGTAACAGGAGAGGGAGACAGACTGAACCTGAAATCCAAGCTTTCCCAGTATGTATCTCTTGCAAACATCTTTTCCGCTGGTGAGATCCCGGAGCTTGAGATCGTTGCAGCAGAGAAAGAGGATATCGACAAGCTTATGAGCTTTATGATCAACGGCTGATAGGAAGAACGATTTTCAGGGATGTGAGCTTTTCACATCCCTCTATTAATCTGAATATAAAGCAGAATAGGAATGTCTGTTTTGTAAAATGGATATAATGACAGCAGATACAGAAACAGGTATTTTTTTCTCTGTCATCATGAGCATAACAGGATACAACCAGGGGGTATAATACTTCCTGGTCAAACTACGTTAAAAGGAGTGTATACAAAATGGTTAAAATTGATATTATCTCCGGTTTCCTTGGCGCCGGAAAAACAACTCTGATCAAAAAGCTTCTGAAGGACGGATTTCAGGGTGAGCAGGTAGTTCTGATCGAGAACGAGTTCGGTGAGATCGGTATTGACGGCGGATTTCTGAAAGAGGCAGGGATCCAGATCCGTGAGATGAACTCCGGATGTATCTGCTGCTCTCTGGTAGGAGATTTCGGAACCTCTCTGAAAGAGGTTGTTACCAAATATGATCCGGACAGGATCCTGATCGAGCCGTCAGGAGTTGGTAAGCTTTCTGATGTTATCAAGGCTGTACAGGGTGTTCAGGACGAGGTTGACATTAAACTGAACAGCTATACAACTGTTGTTGATGCAAAAAAATGCAAAATGTATATGAAGAACTTCGGTGAGTTCTTTGATAATCAGATCCAGTATGCAGGTGCTATCATCATGAGCCGTACCGATATTGCAAGTGAGAAAAAGGTTCAGGAGTCCCTGGAGCTTCTCCGCAGCCTGAATAAGGATGCTGCTATCATTACAACTCCGATCGAGAATCTTGACGGTAAGAAACTGGTAGAGGTTATGGAGCATCCGGTATCCCTGGAGCAGGAGATGCTTGAGGAGGAGCATGAGCATCATCATCACCACGACGGAGAGTGTGGCTGCGGCCATGATCATGAAGAGCATGAGCATCACCATCACCACGACGGAGAGTGCGGCTGTGGCCATGATCATGAAGAGCATGAGCATCATCACCATGACGGAGAGTGCGGCTGTGGCCATGATCATGAAGAGCATGAGCATCACCATCACCACGACGGAGAGTGCGGCTGCGGCCATGATCATGAAGAGCATGAGCATCACCATCACCACGACGGAGAGTGTGGCTGTGGACATGACCACCACCATCATCATGCAGATGAGGTCTTCACAAGCTGGGGCCGTGAGACTATTAAAAAATATACACGTGAGGGACTTGAGAAGATCCTTGAGGCACTTTCCGAGTCTGATAAATACGGTATCATCCTCCGTGCAAAGGGAATGCTTCCGGCAGAAGACGGAACATGGATCTATTTTGATATGGTTCCGGAAGAAACTGAGATCCGTGAGGGTGCACCGGAATATACAGGCCGTCTGTGCGTGATCGGTTCTAAGCTTGACGAGCATGCACTGGAGGAGCTTTTCGGGATCGCATAAAGCATATGATAAAATAAATGTCCGTTTTGACGCAAAGCCAAAGCGGAATACAGATATAGATTGTTACAGAAAGGAAACAGATACTGTACATTAAATCGTACAGTATCTGATAGGATGGATTTATGGAAGAGACCAGAGTACCCGTTTATCTGATCACAGGTTTTCTGGAAAGCGGCAAGACCTCTTTCCTGAGCTTTACCCTGCAGCAGGATTACTTTCAGATCGATGGAAAAACACTGCTGATCCTTTGCGAAGAGGGTGAGGAAGAATATGATGAGGAAGCACTGAAACAGTGCAATACTGTTGTGGAGAGCATTGACAGCGAGGAAGAGCTTACACCGGAACGACTTGCGGCAATGGAGATCCTGCATCAGCCGGAGCGGGTGATCATTGAGTATAATGGCATGTGGCTGGTAAGTAAATTCGAAGAAATGGAAAAACCGGAAGGCTGGGGCGTGGAGCAGCATATCACCTGTGTGGATGCAAGTACATTCCAGGTCTATATGGCGAATATGAAGTCCCTTTTTATGGACATGGTCCGCAATGCGGATATGGTTATCTTTAACCGCTGCCAGGAGAACGATCCGCTTCCTTCTTACAGAAGAAGCATCAAGGTGGTGAACCAGCGTGCGGAGATCATCTTTGAGGATGAAGAGGGTGAGCTTGGTGATCTTTTTGAGGATGAGATGCCATTTGATATTGATGCGCCGGTGATCGATATCCTTCCGGAGGATTATGGTATCTGGTTTGTGGATTCCATGGATCATCCGGACCGTTATGTCGGAAAAACCGTTCACTTTAAAGCACGTGCCCTGAAGCCGCGTGGAATGGGAAGCAAATTCTTTGTTCCCGGAAGAACAGCCATGACATGCTGTGCAGATGATACCACATTCCTTGGTTACATCTGCAAGAGCGCTTTTGCTCCGAAGATCGCAGAAGGCCAGTGGGTGGATGTTACTGCGAAGGTTGCGTTTGAGAAGAGAATGGAATATCAGGGAGAGGGAATCGTACTTTACGCAGAGCATGTAGAAGTTTGTGAGCCACTTGCTGATGAGATGGTATATTTCAACTGATACAATCAGAGCATTTGTATGCCTTAAGGCATAAGAAGGCCTGACATTGAAACAGGTAGATTACAGCTGAGGAGTTTTTATGTATTTAATTGCAGGTTTGGGAAATCCGGGAAAGCAGTATGAGGCTACACGCCACAATATGGGCTTTGACACCGTTGACTGTCTTGTGGAGAAGCATAATATCCCGCAGGGCGGCGTAAAATTTAATGCCATGTATGGAAAAGGTATCATCGGCGGTGAAAAAGCTATTCTGATGAAACCGCTTTCCTATATGAATTTAAGCGGCGGTCCGATCCAGGAGATGTCCGGCTATTTCAAGATCGATCCGGAGACAGAGCTGATCGTGATCTACGATGATATCGATCTGGAGCCTGGGCAGCTTCGTATCCGCAAAAAAGGCAGTGCAGGCGGACATAACGGGATCAAGGATATTATCCGCCGCCTTGGAACTGAAAAATTTATCCGCATCCGTGTTGGTGTCGGTGCAAAACCGAAAGACTGGGATCTGGCAGATTTTGTGCTGGGTCATTTTTCGGACAGTGACCGCAAGCTTGTGGATGAAGGGATCAATGATGCGGCAGAGGCTGTGGAGATGATCCTGTCCGAGGGCGTAGATGCGGCGATGAATAAATATAACAGGAAAAAGCCTAAGAATTGAGGTTTGTATGGAAGCATTTTTGCATCCTCTGCAGGGTCTTGCAGAGTTTGAAGGAATAAAAAAGCGCTGTGGCGCAAACTGCGGAATTCTCAATGTTTCCGGATGCATGGAGTCCCAGAAGGTCCATCTGATGTATGGACTTTCCGGGCTTTTTCCATATCATCTGATCCTTGCGGATGATGAGCGCAACGCAAAGGAAATCTATGAGGATTACCGCTTCTATGACAAAAATGTATATTTTTATCCGGCAAAGGATCTTCTGTTTTTTCAGGCAGATATTCACGGAAATCTTCTGATCCGGCAGCGGATGCGTGTGATCCGGGCACTTCTGGAACAGGAAGAAGTGACCGTTGTTACCAGCATCGACGGATGTATGGATTTCCTGATGCCGCTGGAAAAGATCAGAAGCAGACTTCTTCATTTTAAAAGTGACAGTGTGATCGATCTGGATCAGCTGAAGGAAGAGCTGGTAGAGCTGGGGTATGAACGCACTGGTCAGGTAGAGCTTCCGGGGCAGTTTTCTGTGCGTGGAGGAATCATTGATATCTATTCGCTGACAGAGGATAATCCCTGGCGTATTGAACTGTGGGATGATGAGGTGGATTCTATCCGGAGCTTTGATGCGGAAAGTCAGAGATCTCTGGAAAATGTAGATGAAATTACGATTTATCCGGCCGCAGAAAAGATGGACGGAGAAGATATGGTATCCTTTCTGGAGTATTTTCCGGAAGAAAAAACACTGGTATTTCTGGATGAACTGAACCACCTGGCAGAAAACGGCGAGGGTGTGGAGGAAGAGTACCGTCAGAGTCGTATGCACAGAGAGGAAAAAGGCGAGGCAAATCTTCCGGAGCAGTGGCTATGTGGCTTTCAGGAACTGCAGAAGAAGCTGAACAGACGGAATTGTGTGGCTGTATCCGCACTTTCTCCCAGACGTTCCGGATGGAAGATCAATGAGGAATTTGATCTTACGGTGAAGTCTGTAGATTCTTATAACAGCAGCTTTGAACTTCTGGTAAAGGATCTCCTTCAGTATAAGAGTCAGGGATACCGGATCGCATTGCTCTCCGGTTCCAGGACCAGGGCGGAGCGTCTGGCAAAGGATCTTTCAGAGGAAGGACTGAATGCTTTTTACAGCCAGGACATGGATCGTATCATCAGTCCCGGGGAGATCATGGTGGTCTATGGTCACGCAAGACGTGGCTTCCAGTATCCGCTGATCAAATTTGCAGTGATGACGGAAACCGATATTTTCGGCAAAGAGCAGAAAAAGCGCAAAAAAAAGAAAAAGTACAGCGGAAACAGGATCCAGGATTTTGCAGAGCTTTCCATTGGTGATCTTGTTGTTCATGAAAAGCACGGACTGGGTATTTACCGTGGAATCGAAAAGGTAGAGGTTGATCGTGTTGTGAAGGATTACATCAAGATCGAATACCGGGGCGGCAGTAATCTCTATATCCTGGCAACCCAGCTGGATGCTTTGCAGAAATATTCAGGATCCTCCGAAAACGCAAAAACGCCCAAGCTGAACAAGCTTGGCGGTCAGGAGTGGAATAAGACCAAGAGCCGTGTTAAGGGTGCAGTAAAAAATATCGCAAAAGAGCTGGTTGAGCTTTATGCAGTCCGCCAGGAGAAAGAGGGGTATGTCTGCGGACCGGATACCGTATGGCAAAAGGAATTTGAGGAGATGTTTCCTTATGAGGAGACAGAGGATCAGCTGGCAGCCATTGAGGATACCAAGAGAGATATGGAAAGCACCAGGATCATGGACCGTCTTGTGTGTGGTGACGTTGGTTACGGAAAGACGGAGGTGGCTTTAAGAGCTGCGTTTAAGGCAGTACAGGAAAGCCGGCAGGTGGTTTATCTGGTCCCTACTACCATTCTTGCCCAGCAGCATTACAATACCTTTGTACAGCGTATGAAAGAATTTCCGGTGAAGGTGGAGCTTCTCTGCCGTTTCCGGACATCTGCCCAGCAGAAAAAGACCATCGAAGGGATCAAAAAGGGGCAGGTAGATATTGTGATCGGCACCCACAGAGTTCTTTCAAAAGATGTGGAATTTAAAAATCTTGGACTTCTGATCATTGATGAGGAGCAGCGCTTCGGTGTTACTCACAAGGAGAAGATCAAGCAGATGAAAAAAGATGTGGATGTACTGACGCTGACGGCAACGCCGATTCCGAGGACTCTTCATATGAGTCTCATCGGTATCCGTGATATGAGCGTTCTGGAAGAGCCGCCGATGGATCGTGTGCCGATCCAGACATACGTTATGGAGTACGATGAGGAGACTGTTCGGGAAGCCATCCGCAGGGAGCTTCGCCGGGGTGGACAGGTGTATTACGTATATAATCGAGTCAATGACATTGCCGAAGTAGCCCTTCGGATATCCAGACTTGTGCCGGAGGCCAGAGTGGATTTTGCACATGGACAGATGAGTCAGAGGGAACTGGAGCAGGTAATGTATGATTTTATCAATGGAGATGTGGATGTACTGGTTTCCACCACTATTATTGAGACAGGACTGGATATTTCCAACGTAAACACCATGATCATCCATGATTCGGACAGATATGGCCTTTCCCAGCTTTATCAGCTCCGTGGGCGTGTAGGACGTTCCAACAGGACTGCTTATGCATTCCTGATGTATACCAAAAACAAGATGCTCCAGGAGACCGCGGAGAAACGGCTCAGCGCCATGCGGGAGTATTCAGACCTTGGAAGCGGTTTTAAGATAGCTATGAAGGATCTGGAGCTTCGTGGAGCAGGAAATCTTCTCGGTGCGCAGCAGCATGGGCATATGAACGCAGTTGGTTATGACCTTTACTGTAAGATGCTCAGTGAGGCTGTCAAGGAGGCAAAGGGAATCCGGACTATGGATGATTTTGAGACGACCATTGATCTCAACATTGATGCATTTATCCCGGATTCCTATATCGGCAACGAGTTCCAGAAGCTGGATATTTATAAGCGTATTGCCGGTATTGAAAGCCAGCAGGAGTATGATGACATGCTGGAGGAGCTGATCGACCGTTTTGGTGAGCCGACAAAAGCTGTGTTGAATCTTCTTGCCATTGCAAGGCTGAAGGCTCTTGCCCATCAGGGATATGTGACGGAGATCAAGCAGCTTGGAAAAGATGTCCGGATCACGCTCTATGAAAAGGCCAAGCTGGATCCCGCAGGTATTCCAGCTATTATGGCGCAGTACCGGAGAGGTTTGCAGTTTAAGGCTGATCATGAGCCGAAATTTATCCTGACACCACAGGGAAGGCTGATCGAAGAGCTGATGAAGTTTGCGGGGGAGCTGGCAAAACTGGCAGAGCCACTGGAGTAAAGGGAAGAATCAGCTAAGCTTAGGGTTATCCACGGGAAAAAACATCCGGTTTGTGGATACCGGATATTTTCCCGGAAAGACTTGTGGATAATTTGTGAAATGTCGTGTAAGTTCGTGAAATTCCTTGCTCTTAAAGGTGAAAACGTTTATAATCAAGTATTATGGAATAAGAGCCGGACCGTGATTCTTATGGACGGATAGATGGAGGATGAAATGAGAAATTCAGTAAAGAAAGCGGCAGTTACTGCTCTTGTCTGCGTTACAGCGGCAGGAATGATGGCAGGCTGCGGAAATAAAAAACTCGATGGTACAAAGATCGCAGTGACAGTCAATAAGCAGGAAATCCCGTTTGGCGTTGTAAGTCTGGCAGCACGTATGCAGCAGGCACAGGCTGAGGCAATGTACAAGATGTATCTTGGCGGCGGAAGCGATATGTCTATCTGGAGTACCAAAATGGATGATTCCGATGAGACTTACGGTGAAAATGCGGTAACAACTTCTGTTGAAACTGTTGAAAAGATGTGTCTGGAGAAAGAACACGCTTCCGAGTATGATGTTGAAATCACAGATGATGAGCAGAAGGCTCTTGAGGAAGCTGCCAAGAACTTCATGGCTGCCAATTCTGATGAGACAATTGCAGAGCTTGCGGTTGATGAAGATATGGTAAAGACTTTCCTCGAGCTTGAAACATACGATGTGAAGATGAAGGATGCCATTGAAGCCAAAGCGGACGTGAAGCTGGATGAGAAAGAATATCAGCAGATGTCCTTCAGCTATGCAAGTGCAAAGGTCAGCGGAGATGATCTTTCCGATGATGATATCAAGAAGAATAAAGAGAATCTTCAGAAGTTTTATGACAAGGTTAAAGAGGATCCGGCTGCAGATTTCAATACTCTTGGAGATGAGATCTCCGAGGATATGACCGCAACAACCGGAACATGCCCTACCTATGAGGAAGGTGATGACAGTGCTGCCAACGGAACTACTTATCCGGATGAGGTTCGTACCGCTTTAAGAAAGCTGGACGAGGGTGCACTGAACGAGGAGATCATAAAGACAGATTCCGTATGGTATGTTGTGAGACTGGATTCCAAGAATGATAAAACTGCAACGGAGAGTAAGAAAGAGTCTCTGACAAACACCAAGAAGGATGATTTCTATAATGATACAACAGATGGCTGGAAGAAGAAAGCTGATATCAAAGAAGAGAAAAAACTGATCAAGAAGATCAAGATCACAGATAATCACAGCTTTACGATCCAGACTTCAACTCCGACACCGGACCCGGATGTAACTGAGACACCGACAGCAGATTCTGCAGCGGCTGAGGCAACTGAGACACCGGCAGCTGAGGAGCAGACCGATGTGACCGAGACACCGGAGACAGAGGGAGATTCTGCAAAGGCTGATGAGGAGACTGCAGACAGTACAGAATCTGAGGCAGCTGCTACACCGGAAGCTGAGAAATAAGATACAATGTTTACAATGGAATGATAAGAGAAAAGACAACGAGCCGTGTACGGGTTTATCGTACACGGCTCGTTTTTGTAATGCTCATGCCTGCTTTACGGATCATCAGATCAGATTGAGATGCTCTAGTGCGTGAAGGATCCCGTCCTTGTCCACTGAGTCTGTCTGGTATGTGCAGTGCTCTTCGATGCCTCCGTAAGCATTTCCCATAGCAACGCTGACTCCGGCAGCTTTCAGCATGGGAAGGTCGTTGGGACTGTCTCCGAATGCATAGCAGTCTTCCTTGGGGATGGAAAGGCGGTCCAGGAGAAATTCCATGCCTGTGGCTTTGCTGGTACCCTTTTGTGTGACTTCCCAGATTCCGTTTCCGTGATCAAAATAGGTGTAATGATCATTACAGAAGCTGCGGAATTTTTCGACATCGGAATCCGGCAGCATATGTACCAGGAATTTGTCATAAGAGTAAGTGCAGGCATCCTCCCGATTGAATTTCGTGATGTCGACCATTGGAATTTCTTTTCGCATTTTGACTCCGAATTCGGACTGGGCCGGAGATGCGCCATCATACAGGATCTCAGTGTTGGATTCAAAAATTGCCTCGATCTTGCATTTGCGGAGAAGGTCTACGGTTTCCTTGCACAGAAGATTTGGGACTGTACGGAAAAAAAGCAATTTGTTGTCCATGTAAATGTGGGTTCCACAGCCGTATATATAGCCATCGAAATGAAGCTCTGAGAGTGCAGAGGGCATCATTACTTTGGTGCGGCCGGTGTTGATGAAAAGAAGATGACCGTTTTCATGGGCTTTTGTGAGGGCGCGGCTGGTGCTCTCCGGAACCTTGAAAGGGTGAGGCGTAAGCAGTGTGCCGTCTATGTCGAAGAACAGGATTTTTTTATCGTTCATAAGGTCTCCTTTAAAATGGGATTTCTTCTTCGGTGTTACTGTTATCAATGTCAGTAATATCATTAACAGGAAGCGGTTCTGCTGATGTATCTTCAACAGAGTTCAATGTGCTGACACGGATGCCGTTGAGTTCTATTTCACTTTCCATGGGGATCACAAGGCATTTTCGACCATCGATGATGCGGGTTTCTACCAGTTCTGCCCGGTCCGGTGCTACGTGGATCACCACGTCAGGGGTTTTGATCTCGAATTTCCGGGTGTTGGTGATGTTGGATGCTACCAGAGCTGATTTTTCTCCTGCGGCAAGCTCATACTGTTCATCGAAGTTCTGGAGCTTTTCGTCTTCTACGCCGCATTCTTCGAAGAGACGTTTGACTTCGGATTTGGTGAGGACAACAGGTTCCGGTTCGTCCTTCTGGGATTCGATGAGATCGTTGAGCTTTTCGTGGATCTCAAGGACTGTGTCGTAGGCACAGTCATCACCAAGGGTTTCTTCCACCAGAGCATTGAAGGAGTCACGCTGGGTTCCGGCAGATAGTGGTGTGGTGCAGCCGAAGACTTCTTCCATCATGGTGGAGCGGAGATTTTCGGCGTTTTTGGTGTAGTAGAGAAGTCCGTGGATATCGGTACTGCGGTCGTTGAACTGTGGGAAAAGGAAGCCCCAGTCAGGCATTTCTACCAGCCAGTCCCGGATACGGTCTTCAATATTGTTTGTCTCTGCATTGTAATGCAGGCCTGCTTTGGAGAGCTTGACCGGGCAGATACTGCAGAGGATGTGATCGTAGATCTCATCGGAAGCGTCGAACATTTCGGCACCGTCGGAGGATTTGCCGGGGATGTCGTAGACTGCGTGGATGAGGATGATGTAGTAGTTTTCACCGTAGTCGTAGTTTTCTATGATTCTGTCGTAGAAGGCTTCGGTGAGGGTGTCGTCGGTGAGTTTGCTTTTGCGGAGTTTCATGAGGAAGTTTTGGGTTCCGCCTTCAGCTTCCTGATCCAGGGGAAATTCCATGTTGATGAGGTTTTTTCCGATGGTGCCGGTGAGGGTTTTTCGGAAGATGTCGAAGTATTTGAAGGTTTCTTCCTCTGATAAGGATAAGAAGGCTTCTTTGAGTTCGGTTTTTTTGTTTTTTTCACCGTCTACGTAGCAGCCGCAGATGCGGGTGATGGAGCAGCGGTCAGGGGTGAATTGTTTTTTTATTTCTGCGATTTCTTTTTTGTTCATGTGTGGTTTACCTCGGTTTTTTAATTAGTTTGATTATAGCACAGGTGTTTGGTGGGGGCAAGATGACGCGGACGGACGTGTGAGATTTGCAGCAGAAGTCCGGGTGCCGTCGTTTCGCCTGGTCATACTAAGCGTCTGAGGTGCCTCACGGAGCGGCCGGCCCATAACTCGCCATGTACGCTGATGCGTACCTGGCTCAGACAGATGGGCCTTACCCTACGGCTTGTGGCCGCCGGGTACCTCTCCGTGAACCACCTCAGACGCTAAGTATGGACCAAGGCTCACTCCAAAGCACCCGGACTTCTGCTGCAAACCTCACACTGTGCGGTCATGGTGGGAGGGATAGAGTGGTCTGACGGGAGTTGGATGAGCCATCAGCGCTGCGCTGGATGGCTGGGAGGAAAGGCTGAGTTTCCTTGTGGTTTGGAGGGGAGGTTGTGAGCGTCGGCGCGTTGCTGGACGCCTGTAGTTTGGAAGCTTGAGATTCTATGTGTTTGCCGGGAGGTTGTGAGCGTCGGCGCGTTGCTGGACGCCTGTAGTTTGGAAGCTTGAGATTCTATGTGTTTGCCGGGAGGTTGTGAGCGTCGGCGCGTTGCTGGACGCTTGTAGTTTGGAAGCTTGAGATTCTATGTGTTTGTCAGGGAGGTTGTGAGCGTCGGCGCGTTGCTGGACGCCTGTAGTTTGGAAGCTTGAGATTCTTTGTGGTTTGGAGGGAGGTTGTGAATGTCGGTGCGTTGCTGGACGCTGGAAGGTGGTGTCGAAATTTGGAGATGGGTTTTTGTGGTGTTGTGGTGGGATGTGTGGTATGATTTGTATATCTTATAAGATCTATCCATTTATTTGGTTTCTTTTTGCTTCAATGTCTGAAGCGTTTTTTCAAAAATATTTATAAAAACTGTATACAGGGTTTCTGAAGTGTTTGGTTGATGGTATAATTGTATATACCAGAAGGAGTATTGTTTGAGAGATAATACGATTTTTGATGATGTTTTTCGTACTATGATGGAGAAAATGACGTTTCTGGTCGTGCCTTTGATCAATGATGTTTTTCATACATCATACCCGGCTGATATGGAGATTGTGCAGCTGCGTAACGAGTATCAGCGGGTGGATGGTGAGATTATTACGGATTCGCGGCTGTTGATCGGAAACAGGATTTATCATATAGAATGCCAGAGTACGGATGACACGACAATGGCTGTACGGATGATAGAGTATGATTTTGCAACTGCTGTTGAGTTTGCCAGAAAGCAGGGACGGAGGTATCGGATGGAGTTTCCACGTTCTTGTGTGTTGTATCTGAGAAATAGTAGGAATACGCCGGATTTTCTGGAAGTGGATGTGGTTTTTCCGGATGGGGGATGTCATTTGTACAGAGTGCCTGCCATTAAAGTAGAGAATTATACAAAAGATAAGATATTTGAAAAGAGTCTTCTTATGCTGCTTCCTTTTTATATCATGCGATATGAAAAAAGAGGGCATGAGATGAGTGAGAATCCACAACTTTTTCAGGAATTACTGAATGAATATGAAGTGATCCGGAGTAAACTGGAGGTAGAGATCACTGAATCTGGAAGGTCTGAACTGTTCAGTGATCTGATTGGACTGATAACTCGGATATCTGATCATATTTTCAGAAATGAGGAGAAAGTCCGGAAAGGAATAGGTGAGATTATGGGTGGACATGTTCTGGAACTGGAATCTGAGAAAAGGGCAAGACTGATGGCGGAAGCTAAGGAACAGGCTGAAGCACTGGGGCGAGAACAGGGAATGGCTCAGGGAATGGCTCAGGGAATGGCCCAGGGAATGGCTCAGGGAATAGCTCAGGGAATGGCCCAGGGGGAAGAACGACTTAGTGTTCTGATCAACAGGCTTATACTTGATGAGCGTGGTAATGAGATTCAGAAGGTTGTTACGGATAAAGAAATGCGTGAAGCCATGTACAGAGAATATCAATTATAATAAGAAAAGATAAAGAGAATCCCCCACTGGTTTTGCTATCCATGGGGGATTCGTTGATTGATCTGAATCTTATAATACAGAATATCCGTAACTGCTGACAATAGCATCGATTTTCTGGCGGTTTTTGCACAGTGGGCAGTTGTCAGAGCGGTAGGAGTGATAGTCCGGGATGTCTCTGGCCTGAAAGATAGAGTGGACAGGGAGTGTGGCTACACTGTCTACACTGCTGTAGATGGCTGCCACGCCGCGGATCTTACCGCCATAGTACAGAACGCTTTCGATAGCTCGGTTCAATGTGGATCCGGTGGTGATGGAACCATTTAGGATGAGGATGTTTTTTCCATTGATCATTGGTTCATAGTTGTCGCGGAAGATCATCTGCCCGGTGCTGTTGAACTCAGGGGTGATGACGTAGATGGTCTGGTGTGCGTTCATGGAAAGGACGCCGGCTTTGGTCAGTTCTTCGGCGAGATAAGCACCGATCACTTCAAGTCCGTCCATGCAGACGATGGTGTCTACCGGAATGGATGCTTCGTAATTTGCTGCGAGAGCGGATGCAATACGCTGTGCTTCAGCGCATCTGGATTTCATAGTAGTGAGATCCAGGTAGTGTGTGATATGGGACTGGGATGTTACGAAGTGTCCCGGAATCATTTTAAGCTGTATGCGGTTGTCATTGCGTGCATAAATTTTTATGATGTTGTCCTGATCCATAATAAAAACCTCCTGTCGTGATCATGTTTTACGTGGTTGTTCAGGAGAATTATCCTGAAGGATTACGAAACAGATTTATTTAACCGAATGCGGATTGCAAATATCCGATTAGCTGTGCATATTATACCATTAATTTCAAAAAAATGAAATAATATAATGCAAAATATATAAAAAATATTCAAAAAATCAAGCATATTTGTTAAAAAATATCCAATATCATGAAAACTTTGACAAAAGGATCATTACTATAGAGTGAAAGTACTTGTGAGTACGTAGTAAATTGGAAAGAGAGTGTCATATGTATTATTGAGTATAAAAAAGAGGAGGAGAATCCCTATGGATCCTCCCCCTGTGAGAGTGAGTCAATGTCAGCCTTCAATAGATACATATTTATCAGCTTCAATCTCTTCAGCTGCTTTTTTCGGAATAGAAAGTCTCAGAACACCGTTCTCAAATTTTGCATGGACATCTTCGTTTTTTACACCATTACCAACATAGAAGCTTCTGCTTGTGCTGCCGGCATAACGTTCACGGCGGATATAATTGCCTTTCTTGTCTTCCTCGTCTTTGTCAAGACCCTTGGCAGCGGAGATGGTAAGATAACCATCCTTCAGCTGTACCTGTACTTCATCTTTCTTAAATCCTGGAAGATCTACATCCAGCTCATAGCCTTTATCTGTTTCACGTACATCAGTTTTCATGATATTTTTTGCATGTTTGCCATAAAGAGGGTTCTTTCCGCTAAAGAAATTATCTCTGAATCCAAAATCATCCATCCAGTCATCAAATAAGTTTTCTCCAAATACACTCGGGAACATCATAAGTCATTTCTCCTTTCAAATTGAAAAGCCGTTCCGGTGGATCAAGAAATCCAACTGTTGCCGGTATATAGTTACCACTTCGGGTTATTCCGCAGTGGTGATCGTTTGGTTTTATTCTGAACATCTGGAAGTTCTTTTTTATCTCCTTCTTTGTTCTATATGTAATATAACACTTGTTGCTAGCAAAGTCAAGAGGTGAGTGCTAAAAAATGTGAAGAATTTGTGTTAAGTAAAATGAAAAACTAATTTCCACCTTTAGCCCCTTATGTTCTTATATTAAAAAGCGAATCGGACAAGGACTGAAAATCTTATGCAGATTGAACATTCTGCAATGTTATAATAACTTTAAAGCATAGAAAAAACCAAAAAAATCAATATAATAAGGCATATAGACAAAATGTATTAAAAAAATTTTTCGTACATTCTTCTGAGTTGAACAGACGATAGAAAGACAGTGTTCATGAGTATGCAGGTAAAGCAAAATGTAAATGAAAAAGTACAGGAGGAGAGAATAATGCAGAAAAAATATGCAGATTTTAAGCTTGGGGTACCGGATTATGTAACAGTGGAAACAGAAGAGGAGAGACTTGTGTGCCAGGGAGGGCAGACGACAGTAGCTGCCGGTGCAACTACTGTGGAATTTCAGGACGCAGGTGAACATGAGGATATATTTGTCACATCCGAGGATGCAGTGAGATGTGTGAAGCTGAGATGGAACTATAAGATCCCGAAATCAGCCAGATTTCTGGGAGATGCCTGGGAACGTACCTATGGTGATGCGGAATGGCATGGAATGAGCGGAAACCGTTATCTGCCATGGTATTTTCTGGCGAAGCTTTCTGAGAAGGTTCTCTGCTTTGGCGTAAAGGTCCGTCCTTCTGCTATGTGCTGCTGGCAGGTGGATACCAAAGGAATTACTTTGTTTCTGGATGTTCGCTGCGGAAATACAGGAGTACAGCTGAAAGGAAGAAAGCTGTGTGCCGCACAGATCGTCTGCATGGAAGCAGAAGGAGCAGATACTTTTGAAACTGCACATAAATTCTGTGAAAAAATGTGTACAGATCCGATCTTCCCAGAGTTTCCGGTATATGGAAGCAATAACTGGTACTATGCTTACGGTGACAGCTCCGAAGAGGAGATCTTAAGTGATACCGATTATATCCTGAAACTGACCGAAGGTGTAAAAAATCCTCCGTTCATGGTCATTGATGATTGCTGGCAGGAGCATCACCGCCTGGATGAATACAACGGTGGACCCTGGACAAAAGGCAATGCCAGATTTCCGGATATGAAAGGTCTTGCAGACAAGCTGGAGAAAAAAGGTGTCCGCCCGGGTATCTGGGTCCGTCTGCTTCTTAATGAAGATGAGAATATCCCGAATGAGTGGAGGATTTCCTATAATGACTGTCTCGATCCGTCCCACCCGGATGCACTGGAATATATCCGTAAAGATATCGAGAGGATCTGTGATTGGGGATACACGCTGATCAAGCATGATTTTTCTACCTTTGATCTCTTTGGAAAATGGGGATTTGAGGCGAATTTAAGAGACAATTCCATGGAGAAATGGCATTTTTATGATCAGACCAAAACCAGCGCAGAAATCGTAAAAATGCTTTATCAGGAGATTTATGATGCTTCCCGGAGCAACAACGCAGTGATCATCGGCTGCAATACTATCGGACATCTCGGCGCAGGCCTGATGCATCTGAACCGGACCGGTGACGATACCAGCGGACGTATCTGGGAGCGTACCAGACGAATGGGCGTAAATACGCTGGCATTCCGTCTTCCGCAGCACAATACGTTTTACCATATTGATGCAGACTGTGTCGGTATTTTCGGAATGATCCCATGGGAGAAAAATCGTCAGTGGGCAGACGTTCTTGCAAAGAGCGGTACACCACTGTTTGTATCCGCAAAACCTGGAGTTTTGAATCCGGAGGAATTTGAGGAGCTGCATCAGATCATGCTGCGTGCATCAGAACAGGAAGAGCATTTTGTTCCGCTTGACTGGGAAGAAATCGACTGCCCGGAGGCATGGGGAGAAAACGGCGAAACTATCACTTATGACTGGTTTGACAACGAAGGTCCGACCATGGATGCTACGGTGGAGTACTATAATGCCAAGGTAGTTGTTCCGTAAATCAGGAAAAGTGGTTCAGCAATCCAGAAGATCCTCGGCATGATGATATTTTTCCCGGTATTCCCGTGGCGTCATGCCGGTTTCTTTTTTGAAGGCACGGGAAAAGGCAAATGGATTTTGATATCCGCAGGAGAACGCCACGCTGGAGACAGGGATATCCGTGATGGTCAGAAGCTCCCGGGCGTTGATGATCTTGGCTGAAGTCAGGAATGCTTGGGGTGTGGTTCCAAGATGTTTTTTAAAAAGTCCGTAAAGGTGGCTGCGGCTGATATGGAGATAGTCAGCAACATCTGTCACAGTGATATTCTGTAGCGGACTTTTTTTGATGTAATCAACAGCCTGTGTGATGTAAAAATTATCGTTGGATTCCATGGTGGTGTAGGAAGCATGAAATTCTTCCTCCAGCATGGCGATAATCCGGTAAAGACCACTCTGGATATAGGCTTCACTGGAGGGCGTCAGTTGCGGGTGAGTCATCATTTCAAGAATGGTTTCCTGATAGGGAAGAACCGAATTTAGCTGCTGGACCGGAGTTTCTTCAGTAAGATGACAGTGTTCACAAAGTATGGGAGCATTTTCTCCATTGAAACAGATCCAGATATAAGTCCAGGGATCAGAAGGCTCTGCTTTGTAGAGAGAGCTGGTCACAGGAGGAATGAAAAAGCACTGTCCGGCTTTCAAGGTATATTTCCGGTTGTTCATATAGAAATATCCCTGTCCGCTCAGCACAAAATGGATGGTGTAATATCGCCGGACACCAGGGCCGTAGGACTGTTCCGGTGTACATTTTTCCCAGCCGCAGGAAATAAGATGAAGTTCTTTTGATGAAGTCTGGCGGTTCATGACCTGCTTGTTTTTCATGAGAGTTTTCTGCCTTTCGATATATGGTTATTATAAGTAATATCAGTTTAAAATATTTGATCTGAGGTGTAAAGAACAAAGATGAACTGATAGGACAAAAGACAGTTGCCGTGCGATAAACGTGTGGCAGCTGTTTTTCTGTTTTCTGCAAAAATTCAGACGTAATGCAGGCATTGTCTTGACACTTGTAAAAGAAAAAGGTTTACCACCAGGAAAAATATCGTTATAATAGGAGAAACGCAGTTTTTCTGCGGCAAAAATATAACAGTCCGGGAGATATCTGTGTCAGAAATATTGCTTATCCGGTGATATATCAGATGATATGAGGAATTTTCCGGTATGTAATAAGAAGGGAGAAAGATATGGCATATTTAGGTGAAGAAATCAAAAAACTTGGTTTTGGCCTTATGAGACTTCCGCAGAAATCAGAAGGTGTGATCGATGTGGAGCAGACCAAAGTCATGGTGGACAAATTTATGGAAGCCGGATTTACATATTTTGATACAGCATGGGCTTATGCAGGAAGCGAAGATGCTATCCGCGAAGCGCTGGTAGAGCGTTATCCGAGAGAAAAATATCAGCTAGCCACCAAGATGGCAGCCTGGATCAACTGTAAGACAAGAGATGAAGCTCTTGCACAGTTTAAAACATCTCTGGAGAGAACAAAGGCAGGATATTTCGACTTTTATCTTCTTCACAATCTTGGAGAGCACAGAACAAAATATTTTGATGAGTACGGTTTATGGGACTGGATCCGTGAACAGAAGGAAGCCGGTCTGATCAGACATGCAGGATTTTCGTTCCACTCCACACCGGAGGAGCTGGATGCACTTCTCACTGCACATCCGGAAATGGAATTTGTACAGCTGCAGATCAATTACGCAGACTGGGAAAATCCGGTGATCCAGTCAAGAGCCTGCTACGAGGTAGCCAGAAAACATGGAAAACCGGTCATTATCATGGAACCTGTAAAAGGCGGCATGCTTGCAACTCCGCCGGAAGCAGTGGAAAAGCTTCTGAAGGAAGCAGAGCCGGAAGCATCCACAGCATCCTGGGCGATCCGTTTTGCGGCAAATCTGGAAGGCGTGATCACCGTACTTTCCGGAATGAGCAATGTTGCACAGATGGAGGATAACCTTTCCTTTATGAAGGATTTCAATGGCCTTACTGACAGTGAGAAGGAGACTCTTGATAAGGCAAGAGAGGCTATGAGCAAAATTCCTCTGATCCCATGTACAACCTGTAACTACTGTGCAAAGGTCTGTCCGATGGAAATCGGAATTTCCGGTTCTTTTACAGCAATGAATTATCTGACATTGTACGGGAATAAAGCCGCCGCAGCGCATCAGGAAGACTGGCTGGTAGTCAGTCATGGAAGAAAGCGTGCAGATGAATGTGTAAAATGCGGACAGTGTGAGGAAGTATGTCCGCAGCATATTTCCATCCGCGCGGAACTTGAGAAAGTAAGCGAGGCTTTTTGCAAATAAAGGAACTGATCCGGCAGGAAGCGGATCAGGGTAAGGAGAGAGTTTAAAAATGGAAAAATTCAAAGCATTTCTAAAACGAAAGGATATCGAGATCTCTCTGAAGAGATATGGTATCGATGCACTGGGAGCTATGGCACAGGGACTTTTCTGTTCCCTGCTGATCGGTACGATCATCAACACCATTGGCACACAGTTTCACATTCCGTTTCTGACTATGGCAGTTGCCACAGTCAATGATACCCAGTACACAGTAGGTTCTCTGGCATCTGCCATGAGCGGCCCTGCCATGGCAGTAGCTATCGGTTACGCCTTGCATTGCCCGCCGCTGGTATTGTTTTCGCTGATCACCGTTGGATTTGCCTCCAACGCACTTGGCGGAGCAGGCGGTCCTCTGGCTGTACTGTTTGTTGCCATTGTTGCAGCTGAGATCGGTAAGGCTGT
The DNA here is from genome assembly GCF_039062885.1 of Blautia sp. 2227st1_G12_2227SCRN_220401. Taxonomy (NCBI): domain Bacteria; kingdom Bacillati; phylum Bacillota; class Clostridia; order Lachnospirales; family Lachnospiraceae; genus Blautia; species Blautia sp. 2227st1_G12_2227SCRN_220401. The sequence continues at coordinate 39,142 of NZ_JBCLNI010000031.1, forward strand.
TTCAAAGGAAACAAAGATCGATATCCTTGTAACGCCTCTTGTAACCATCGGTGTGGGCGTAGGTCTTTCCGCATGGTGGGCACCGGCCCTTGGAAAAGCTGCTATGAAGGTAGGAAGCGTGATCATGTGGGCAACAGATCTGCAGCCATTCTTTATGGGAATCCTGGTTTCTGTATTTGTTGGAATCGCACTGACGTTGCCAATCTCTTCTGCTGCGATCTGCGCGGCTCTGGGACTTACCGGACTGGCAGGCGGCGCTGCAGTAGCGGGCTGCTGTGCGCAGATGGTAGGTTTTGCGGTCATGTCCTTCAGGGAAAACAAATGGGGTGGTCTTGTCTCTCAGGGAATTGGAACTTCCATGCTCCAGATGGGTAATATTGTCAGAAATCCAAGGATCTGGATTGCTCCGATCGTAACATCTGCTATCACAGGACCTATTGCAACCTGCTTGTTCAGGCTTCAGATGAACGGAACTGCTGTATCCTCAGGAATGGGTACCTGCGGTTTTGTAGGTCAGATCGGTGTGTATACAGGATGGATGAATGATATTGCAGAAGGAACCAAGACAGCTGTTACAGCTATGGACTGGGCAGGACTTTTTCTGATCTCTTTTATTCTCCCGGCAGTTCTCTGCCCGTTGATCAATATGTTTGTACGTAAGCTCGGATGGGTGAAAGATGGAGATATGACGCTGTCATAAGCTATATCAGATCTTACTTTAAAATCAAAAAAGAGTATCACAGGAACTCATTGATAGTGATGAGCTTTGTGATACTCTTTTATTTTAACTTTTATGCTACATGTGATCCGGTGGCATTACTCCGTTCCAGTCCACAGGCCTTTGCATATTCATGGAGTTTCTCTTTTGCGGAATAATTCAGATTCTGAGGAACTTGGATCTGAATGGTTACATACTGATCACCGCGGACGGAAGGGTTCTTCATGGAAACAATGCCTTTTCCTCTCAGGCGGATCTTAGAACCGGACTGCATACCTTCCCTGATCTTACAGATAACATTTCCGTAAAGGGTGGGAACGGTGGCTTCACCGCCGAAAACAGCGGTTGTGTAAGGAATAGAAATGGTGGTATAAACATCCGATCCCTTTCGTTCATAGCCAGGACGTGTTCCTACGGTAACCTTCAGAAGAAGGTCACCAGGCTCACCGCCGCCGGTTCCGGGCATGCCTTTTCCTTTCAGACGGATACTCTTGCCGGTATCAATACCTGCCGGAATATGAATCTGAAGTGTCTGCGGTGCACCGGAGCTTCCGTCCGGACCGGACAGAGAGATCCTTTTATCTGCACCAAAAGCTGCCTCATCAAAGGTAACGTTGATGCTGGCCTTCACATCAGAGCCTTTTTGTGGAAAATCCTGTTGATGGAATCCGCCGAAGCCGTTGCCACTGTGAAAGCCACTTCCGCCAAATCCACTGTGAAAGCCGCCACCGTTACCGGTGAAATGCTCATATGTGCCATTGCTGCCGAAACCGCGGCTTTCGCCGTGACTGCCGTGGAACATATTTCCGAAGATATCACCAAAAATATCGTCCATATTTTCACCGTTAAAATGAAATTCCTGATAGCTGCCATTGCCGCCACCCTGGAATCCGCCGAATCCACCGGCACCTGCGCCGGCTCCAGGATCAGCTCCTGCTTCAAATGCGGCATGACCAAACTGATCATACATTTTTTTCTTCTTTGGATCACTTAAGACATCGTAGGCTTCGTTTACTTCTTTAAATTTATCTGCGGCATCTGCATTACCGGCGTTTGTATCCGGATGATATTTTTTGGCCAGTTTACGATAGGCTTTTTTTATTGTTTTTTCATCTGCGTTCCGGTCAATGCCCAGAACATCGTAATAATCTCTTTTTACTGCCATGGTATTCACCTTCCCTTATATTATAGTCTGCAGCGTCCCGGATGATCGATCTGTCCTCTCAGAGAACAGATCTCCCGGACTGTCATATATTGAACGTATGCGTATAAAATTCCCCGGGAAAAATCCCGGGGGCATTACTTTTATCTTGTTCTACATGTAATATAACACTACTAATTAAAAGTGTCAATACCTGCATTACGGAAAAGAACATTTTGGACTGCAATAAGAGATATGATTCTTACAGCTATCAGCTGAAAATATGATATAATACTACCATAAATTCCGGTGCGGTCTGCTCAGTAAATAAAAAACAGAGAGAGCCGCAGATCAGAGAAAGATCCAAAAAAGAAAAGGAGGCGTATAATATGAGAAAAAGAACTCTTCTGTCCAATATAAAGGCAGTAAAAAGGCTGGTACTTCTGACACTTATACTGGCAGCCGCTTTTCCGGCGACGATCCGGGAGGCAAAGGCCGCAGCAGGAACCACTTTTAAAGTCAAAGTCACAGATGGATACCTGGCTCTCCGGAGTGAGAAGGCTTTTGACAAAGGCAATGAGATCGGACAGCTGAATACAGGAGATCTTGTGGAAGTTACAAATCGGAAGGACGCTACCTACTGGTATGCATACGTGCCAAGACTGGATAAATCCGGATATCTGGACAAAAACTATATCCAGATAGCAGAGAACGCCACAGCTTCCAACGATTCCTGGACAGTAAAGGTAAAAAAAGGCTATCTGGCTCTTCGAAGTACCGCAGCTTACAATGACAGTAACGAGATCGGACGTCTGAATACCGGAGATGTCGTTCTTGTAAAGGACAGCAGTGATTCTACTTACTGGTACGTATATGCTCCGGGGCTTGATAAATCCGGATATGTGGATAACCGGTATATTTACAACAGTGGTCTGTGGACAGTTAAAGTAGAAACTGGTTATCTTGCCCTTCGCAACAAGGCAGCCTATAATGAAAGCAATGAGATCGGACAGCTGAATACCGGTGACACGGTTCAGGTGAAGGACACCAGCAACGATCAGTATTGGTATGTATATGTTCCGCAGCTGGATAAGACCGGTTATGTTGACAGGAACTATCTTACCGGAGGCTCAGGTACAACAACTCCATCCATGACTGTTAAAGTGGAAAGCGGCTATCTGGCTCTGCGCAGTACAAAGGCGTATGACAAGGACAATGAGATCGCCCAGCTGAATAACGGAGATACGGTAGAAGTCATTGAGAAGAAAGACAGTACTTACTGGTATGTATATGTTCCGAAGCTTGGAAAAGAAGGATATGTAGATAAGAACTACCTTAAATAAAAAGATAAAGGATGCTTGTTGCCGGATCTGCCTGAAGAGGAACAGAAAGCCGGAACAAGAAACGGGGAGGCAGAAAGATGACTCTGGCACAGCTCAGATATACCATAGCAATTGCAAAAGCCGGATCTATGAACGAGGCAGCAAAAAGCCTTTATATTTCTCAGCCCAGTCTTTCCACGGCAATCCGGGAGCTGGAAGCAGAAACCGGTGTTGAGATCTTCCGAAGAACGAACCGAGGAATCGCCGTAACGCCTGCAGGCGAAGAATTTCTGGGGTATGCAAGGCAGGTGGTGGAACAGTACGAATTGATGGAAGCCAAATATATTTCCAAGGAACAGTCACGCAAAAAATTCAGTGTTTCCATGCAGCATTATACCTTTGCAGTTAATGCTTTTGTGGAGCTGGTAAAGCAATTCGGCATGGATGAGTACGAATTTGCGGTCCACGAGACCAAGACGCATCAGGTCATCGAGGATGTCCGTAATTTCAAGAGTGAGATCGGGATCCTCTACGTAAATGATTTTAACCGTAAGGTACTTACAAAAATGTTTCACGAGTATGGTCTGGAGTTTCACGAACTTCTCAACTGTCGGATTTACGTTTATATGTGGAAGGGGCATCCTCTGGCGAAGCGTGAGAAGATCACGCTGGAAGAACTGAAGGAATATCCGTGTCTGTCCTTTGAACAGGGAGGAAATAACTCTTTTTATTTTGCTGAGGAGGTTTTGAGCACCTATGAATACAAACGGCTGATCAAAGCCGATGACAGGGCTACTATGCTGAACCTGATGGTAGGACTGAATGGATATACCTTATGCTCCGGTATTATCTGTGAGGATCTTAATGGTTCCGATTACTGTGCTGTGAAGCTGGATTCCGATGAGATCATGACAATCGGTTATGTTGCCAGAAAGGGTGTTAACATCAGTGCCCTTGGGAAAAAATATCTGGAGGAGATTTCCAGATATAAGGATAAAGCACTGAAATAAGAGAAAAAAATCTGACAGATCACTGCCGGAGAAGAAGAGAAAAGCTTCTGGTATTTATGATACCGGAGGGCTGTTTCTCGGTGTATTCTCAGATACGTAGCGATGCGTATCATGCAGGAATCTGTCAGATCTTTATTTACATTCATTAAAAGTTTTTGGCAGTGGAAATTTTATTCTGCAAGCCGATCACACACGGATCACAAAACCATCCTTACGCGGTTTGGCTGTTGGATACTCACAGTCACGGTATCCAAGAACACAGTGGCCTACGCCGATATATTCCTCTGGAACACCCCACTGCTTCTTCAGCTCTTTTCCTTCCTCGGAGTCAAAAACTTCTCTTGCACGGTGAATCCAGCAGGAGTCCACGCCGAGAGCATGTGCGGCATTCATGAGATTTCCCATCACAAGACTTCCGTTTTCCACACAGGTGCCCATTTTGCTGTCGGAAAAGACAATGATCACAGTTGGGGCGCCGTAGAACGGATCTGAGGTGCTGCCCATAACAGCTGCGTTCATTTTGGAAAGCCTTGCAACCAGCTCCGGATCTTGTGTCACTACCATAAGAGTGCTCTGCTGTCCCATGCCGCTGGGGGAATATTCTCCCGCTTCCAGGATCGTATCCAGAGTTTCTTTCGGAACAAGCTCTTTTTTGTAGGCGCGGATGCTTCTGCGCTCTAACAGGTTTTTGATGCTTTCATTCATGATCATTACCTCCTGATGTTAAATTTTGTTGAAAATATTTTCTGCAAAAGAAAGTAAATTTCTTTTTATTCTGATAAAAACCATTATAACGCAGATGATTATAGTTTCCAATAGATAGAAGGATATAACTTTACAATTTATAAAGAAATATTATATAATCTGGTTATGATATTCCTGCGGCGGATGCGGGAGAATTTCGGGTGGAGATACAGAGACAGAATAGTTAAGACAGAAAATATGAGGTGCCAGATGGAAAAGATTCGGAAACATTTTTATTTTTCAGGAAGAGTACAGGGAGTAGGCTTTCGTTACCGCTCCTATTATATTGCACAGTCCATGGGACTGACCGGCTGGGTACGGAATCTCTGGGATGATCGTGTGGAAATGGAAGTACAGGGAACCAGAGAAGAAATCCGGGAGATGGTAGAACGCCTTTCTCAGCAG
>NZ_JBCLNI010000032.1:0-39601 GCF_039062885.1 Blautia sp. 2227st1_G12_2227SCRN_220401
TGACAACGACATCCACAGCAATTTTTGTTCCGTTTACCACACAGGAATTATTTATGGCTGGGGAATCTATTTATTATGGATTAAATGCCCTGTCCAATAACCTTATCATGGCAGACAGGAAGAAGCTGAAAAACCCGAACGGACTGATTCTTGGTACACCGGGTTCCGGTAAGTCGTTTGCGGCAAAACGAGAGATTGCAAACGCATTTATCGTGACGAAAGATGACATTATCGTCTGTGATCCGGAAGGTGAATATTATCCGTTAGTCCGGGCATTTCATGGACAGGTGATCCGTATTTCCCCGACCAGCCACGATTATATCAATCCGATGGATATTAACCTGGATTACGCTGACGATGATGACCCACTTTCCTTAAAATCGGACTTCATCCTGTCTCTTTGTGAGCTGGTAGTAGGCGGAAAGAACGGACTGGAGCCGGTTGAAAAGACCGTCATTGACCGATGCGTAAGGCTGGTCTATCAGGATTTCCTTTCTGACCCGGTACCGGAAAAAATGCCGATCTTAGAGGATCTATATAATCTTCTCCGTAATCAGAAAGAGCAGGAAGCACAGCGTCTGGCAACGGCACTTGAGATTTACGTCAATGGTTCCTTAAAAGTGTTTAACCATAGAACCAACGTGGAACTGAGTAACCGTATCGTATGTTTTGACATTAAGGATCTGGGAAAACAGCTGAAAAAACTGGGGATGCTGATCGTACAGGACCAGGTGTGGAACAGGGTAACGATCAACCGTTCTGCGAATAAGAGTACCAGATATTACATTGATGAGTTCCATCTGCTCTTAAAAGAGGAGCAGACAGCAGCATACAGCGTGGAGATCTGGAAGCGATTCCGTAAATGGGGTGGTATCCCGACGGGTATCACACAGAACGTAAAAGACCTGTTAGCCAGCCGGGAGATTGAGAACATCTTTGAAAACTCTGACTTTATACTGATGCTCAATCAGGCATCCGGTGACAGACAGATCCTTGCAAAGCAGCTCAACATTTCCCCACACCAGCTTTCTTATGTAACGAACAGCGGGGAAGGTGAGGGACTGGTCTTTTATGGCAGTACCATTATCCCGTTCAAGGATAAGTTTGATAATTCCCTGATGTTGTATGCCCTGATGACTTCCAAGCCGGACGAGGTGGAGAAACGGAAGAAACTTGGTATTGGAGAACGGAACGATTAAAGAAATAAACGAAACAAAATAAAACAGAGTAGAGGATGAGCCGGGAGATACTTCCGGCAATTTTTCTGCCCGGAAATCATGGAGGATTACAAGATGGAAGATTACAGAAACATGGAGAGATGCAGCGGTGAGCCTTGCTGCGTATTTGCAGAAAGAATCTGTGCAGACAATGAAAAGGAGATTTTGAAAATGGAAAAGGACAGAAAGGAAAAAGTAATGGCTGATGAGATGGTGGATGACCTTATCTATCTGGCAGAACTGATTGACTTTACGGGAATTGTATCTTGTCTGGCTGTAAGGGGGACTTTAAGTGAGCGAATGACAGACAAGCTGACGGATTCCATTGCAGGGATGGCAGATGAAGTGTTGGAAAAATGGGAGGACTATCAGGATAAGACAGAATAACCGGTACAAAACAGTAAAGGGGATGGTCAAAGTTGCAGGAGCATGAGTATAAGGCGAGAGATAAAACCGTCCAGAAGATGAGCCGGGATGGTCTGCGGGAAGAAAACCTCCGGAACAAGGAAGAAAAAAGGATCACCGGACGGGATACGGATACCGAGATTTCCCGCAGTGAGAAGAAAGAGGAACTGGATTTTAGTAAACGCAGACATGAACGGCTTAAAGAAGAACGGGAGATGGAGCAGCCGGAGCAGAGTTCCAGAAAACCCAGATATAGCAGGGAACATGTATCCGACCAGGATATAAACTCAGATATGGGTGAAGAGGTAGAAATAGAGGGAGATATTTCCGTTGAAAATGGAGAAAATCCCAAATCTGCCTTTCGCACAGAGAGTATCCGTGGACAGCCAAGAGAGGAACGGGCATATCTGGAGACAGTTGCAGACAGCCGGGATCTTCGGAAGAAAAAGATGGTCAGGGATTATGCTGCAAAGGAAAGAAGGAAGGAAAAGGAGACTTCCAGAGAAGAAAAAGCAGCCAAAAGAGAATCTGCCCGTTACCGGGAAACTTCCGAAGTGATGGAAGATTCCCTGGATAAGTTCCACGAGGAGATCAAAGGCAAGTCCAAAAGGGAACGGGTGCTGAAGGAACAGCGGAAAAAAGTTTCCCGTCTGTCTTTTGGTGATGAGGGTGACGGCATGGTACATGGTGCCGGGATCGGTATCCGGAATCCGGCATCGGCAGTCAAAGATGCGGCAGTCACAGCAGCACACTGGAAAACGCACGAAGAAGAGGATGAAAATGCGGCAGTGGAAGGGGCACACCGGGCAGAGCTTGTCGGGGAAAGCCTTGCAAGGAAATCCATCTACATGCGGGAACGGCTGAAAGGGCGAAGGGAAGAATCTCGGAGATTAAAAGAAAGCGTCCTGGATGAAGCAGAAAGGAGCAGGCTGATATTTGAGACTGCCTATGGAAATGAAGCGAAGGACGCAGTGAAAAGAGAAGCAGAGAAGAAAAAGAAATCTGCCCTGCAGAAACTCTTTCAGAAGAAGCGTTACCAGAAGCAGTATCAGGCAGCCAGACAGAGTAAAAAAGTAAAGGATGCAGCGATCACTTCCGCACAGAAGTTTACGGAAAAAGCGAAAGATGCCGTCAAGATGGTGGCGGCACAGAACCGGGGGATTTTTGCCACGGTAGCTGTTTTTGCTCTGATCTTTGTGCTGATCGCAGCCAGTTTTACCAGCTGTACGGCATCTTTGCAGGGAGCTTCTTCAGCAATCATCTCTACCAGCTATTCCAGTACGGATGAAGATATTTATGCCGCTGAAAATGCGTACCGTGCCTTGGAAGAAGCACTGAATACACAGATCAATCAGATGGAATCCACCCATCCGGATTATGACGAATACCGGTACCAGATTGATGAGATCGGTCATAACCCATATCAGTTGATCTCTTATCTTACGGTAAAATACGGCGGCTTCACTTACGATGAAGTGGCAGAGGAGATTAAGGAGATCTTCCGACAGCAGTATGGAATCACCACAGACTCTACCAGAGAAACAGTTACAGAAACCAAGACTGTCCGGGTAGGGGAGTCCTTGGGACTGGTTGTGACAAGTGGGTACTGTAACTGCCCGATCTGCTGTGGCCAGTGGAGTGGCGGACCGACAGCCAGTGGGGCAATGCCGACAGCAAACCATACGATTGCCGTGGATGCGGCGAATCCATTTGTGCCGATCGGAACCCATGTAGTCATGAACGGTGTGGAATATGTAGTAGAAGATACCGGAGCGTTCGCAAGATATGGGGTACAGTTCGATGTTTACTATGACAATCATGCGGCGGCATCCGCACATGGACACCAGACATGGGAAGCCTACATAGCAGACAGCAATGGAAACCAGGAAGTGCAGGTCACGACTACAAAAGAGGTGAACCGTCTGGATGTGACGATGACAAACCACAGCCTGGATGCCGTGTTAAGGAGCCGTATGACAGAGGAAGAACAGGAACGCTACGATGCGTATAACAAATATTATGGCAACCGTGATTATCTGTTTGATCTAAACAGCATACCCACCGGAAGCAGTGGATTTGGTTACGACATACCGGCAGATGCTTTATCTGATCCACAGTTTGCAAAAATGATACAGGAAGCAGAAAAATATCTGGGTGTTCCATATGTATGGGGCGGTTATTCCCCAAGTGGTTTTGACTGTTCCGGCTTTGTAAGCTGGGTTATCAATAACTGTGGAAATGGATGGAATGTCGGAAGATGTACTGCCGATGAGCTGCGGTCACACTGTTCGCAGGTATCACCATCGGAGGCAAAACCGGGAGATCTGATCTTCTTCCAGGGAACCTATGACACACCGGGAGCAAGCCATGTGGGAATCTATGTCGGCAATAACATGATGATTCACTGTGGCAAGCCTGTCCAGTATACCAGCATTGCAAGTGCTTACTGGCAGGAACATTTTATGGCGTTTGGTCGTCTGCATTAGAGGAGGTGACAGGGCAGATGAACATGAAATTAAAAAAACTTCTGAATGATATTCAGAAAACAGAGGATAAGATCGCTGAATTACAGGAACACCTGAAGCGGCAGAATACATTGAGACAGCAGATGGAAGATATAGAGATCGTTAAGTCGTTCCGTTCCATGAAGCTGGACAGCCGCAGCCTGCTTGTCCTGCTTGACGGGATTCAGAAAGGAACCGTTACGATTCAGATGGATGAGGACGGCGGTATCACGGTGGAGGATGCAAAAGCTCCGCAGAAAAAGGAAAACAACGAAGAAGTTCACAGACCACCTGTTGGTCAGATGACAGAAAGAGAGGTTTTAGACGATGAGGAATAAAGTGGTAAAGAAACTGCTTATGATTGCCATGGCAGTCACCATGATCTCCGGGACATCCATTGCTACGGTTTATGCAAACGCAAACCCACCGGCGGAGGAGACAACGACACAGGTAGTAGAAGAAACGGCAACAGAATCAACAGAAGATACGGAGAAGAAAGAGGATACCGGAAGGGTCACCGGGGAAGGGGATAATTCGGCTTTTTCTACTCCGGGAAATGCCCAGCTGGTGGATGATAAGGAAAATGATGATACGAAACAGTTCCTTACCATCCAGACCAAGAAGGGAAATACATTTTATATGGTCATTGACCGTTCCAGCAATACAGAAAACGTGTACATGATGTCCCTGGTCGATGAGAATGACCTGGCAGAATTTCTGGATGAGACAGAAAAGAGCAAAGAAACCGAAGAATCAACCGTAGTGATTCCGGAAACCACACCGGAAACTACCCCGGCAGTAGAGGAGGAAACCGAAGTGAAGAAAGAAGAAAAGACGGGAATGAATGTAAAAGGACTTGGAGCAATCGTACTTGCAGTGATTCTTGGAGTGGCAGGAATTGCCGTTTATAAAAAGCATGGACGTGGCAAAGAGGAGGACTATGTAAGCGAACAGCTGGAGTTTTCTGATGGACCGTATGTAAATGAAGAAGAGGATGAGGAAGAATAAACTTCCATCTTCAAAGAAGCAACCAAAATAAGGACAGGGGGCAGCCAGAGTAGTTTGGCTGCCCTTTTTCAGTAGAAAGGACAGAAAAACGTATGTCAAAATTTTTAGTGATCGCAGAGAAACCAAGTGTGGCACAGAGTTATGCCAAAAACCTGTCAGCTTATAAAAAAGAGGACGGATATTTAGAAGGGGAGAGCTGTATTGTCAGCTGGTGCCTTGGGCATCTGGCAGAGTATGCACAGCCGGAGGAATATGACCCGAAATATGAGAAATGGCAGTTTGATGACCTTCCGATTCTCCCGCAGGTCTGGAAGTTGAAAGTTTCCAGAGATAAAAAGATACAGTTTGATGTGTTAAAAAGCCTGATGAACCGGGCAGATGTGGACTATCTGGTAAATGGCTGTGATGCAGGAAGGGAAGGGGAACTGATCTTCCAGAGAGTGTATGACCTTGCCGGATGCAGGAAACCGGTGAAGCGTTTATGGATCAGTTCCATGGAAGATACGGCAATCCGGACAGGTTTTCAGACAATGAAAGGAGCAGAGGAATACCGGAATATCTGCATGGCTGCGGTATGCAGGGCACAGGCAGACTGGCTGATCGGAATGAACGGAACCAGGGCATATACGACCTGTTATTTTAAACGTCTGGTTGTGGGCAGAGTGCAGACGCCAACGCTTGCCATGCTTGCGGAACGTCAGGATAAGATTGAGCATTTTCAGAAAGAAGCCTTTTATAAAGTAGCACTGACAGACGGAAGGCTTACGGTAGTTTCTGAAAATATTGCAAATGAGGAAGCAGCCGATCTCCTTGCTTCCTTATGTATGGATTCGGAAGCAGTGATTACACAGATAAAGAGGGAACAAAAGAAAGCGTTTCCTCCCAAACTTTATGATCTGACCAGTCTGCAAAGGGAAGCAAACCGTTACTTTGGCTATACGGCAAAGAAAACACTGGATATGCTGCAGGAATTATATGAAGAAAAGCTGGTCACTTATCCAAGAACGGACAGCCAGTTCGTGACGGAGGATATGAGGGATACCGTAGAGGAACTGGTAGGGAAAATGCCAGTCTTACTTCCGTTCTTGGATTATGGACAGCTGGGACATAACATCACCAGAGTGATTAACAATGCAAAAGTATCCGACCATCATGCGATTCTTCCAACAAAAGAAGCCGTAGAAAAAGGAATCTCTGATCTGACAGCGGACAAAAAGAACCTGATGATGCTGGTCTGCCAGCAGCTGGTGCAGGCAACAGGGGAAGAGTATCAGTATGAGCAGACGGATATTATGGTCAAATGTCAGGGACATGATTTTACTGCCAGAGGAAAAGTGCCGGTGCAGATGGGATTTAAAGCGGCGGGGAATGCCTTTAAGAACCAGTGCGTGAAAGCCAAGCCGGAAGAAGAAACGGAAAAAGAAACTTCCATCCCATATGGATATGAAGAAGGAATGACGCTTTCTCCGGTAAAGGCAGAAAAGACAGTGCATTTTACTTCCCCGCCAAAACCATTCAATGAAGATACCCTCCTTGCCGCTATGGAAACCGCAGGGAATAAAGACTTTGATTCGGAGACAGAGAAGAAAGGACTGGGGACTCCGGCAACCAGGGCAGGTATCATTGAAAAACTGGTTTCTTCCGGCTATGCAGTCAGAAAAGGAAAGCAGATCTTGCCAAGCACAGAGGGCAGGGAACTGGTGAATGTCATGCCGGCTTATCTGAAATCTGCCGCAATGACTGCCGAATGGGAAAATCAGCTTTTAATGATGGAAAAAGGGCAGATCACCGATACACAGTTTATGGGTGAGATCACTTCTTTAGTCGATAAGATTCTTTCTGTGTGCAGGGAAATACCGGAAACGGAAAGGAGAAGGTTCCAGAAAGCAAGGGAAGTGATCGGTAAGTGTCCGGTCTGCGGCTCTGATGTCTACGAAGGAAAGCAAAATTTTTACTGCTCCAACAGGCAGTGTGATTTTGCCCTTTGGAAAGAAAACCGTTTCTTAGGAAGCATGGAGAAAACACTGGATAAAAAGATGGCAGTGGAGCTTCTTGATAAAGCCTGCACCCATGTAAAAGGGCTGTATTCCAGAAAAAAAGATATAAAGTTTGACGCAGATCTTTTACTGACACTGGAGGACGGAAAGCCAAGGTTCCATCTGGAATTTCCAAAGAAGAAAAAGAAATAAGGCAAGGAGGTAGGCAGTATGTCGAAATTACAGGACATCCGGGAACTGGCACAGGAACATGCGACATTGGTGAGCAGTTCGCCAAGGGACTGGATGGGTTATATGGATACCGCAGCGAGACTATACCGGTATCCTTTTACAGACCAGTTACTGATCCACGCACAGCATCCACAGGCAACCGCCTGTGCGTCCCTGGAACTGTGGAATGAGAAAATGTTCCGCTGGGTAAACCGGGGAGCTAGGGGAATCGCCCTGCTTGACGAGAATGGTCATAATACCAGACTCCGGTATGTGTTTGATATTTCAGATACGCACATGGTGGCAGGCGGAAGAAGCCCTTACCTGTGGCAGATGCAGGAACATCAGCAGGAAGAGATCCTTACCCATCTGGCAGAAGCGTATGGTCTGGAAGAAAAAGATACAGGGACTTTATCGGATGCGTTGATGGCGGTTGCAAGGGAAATGGTCGCAGACAGTCTGGAAGAATATCTGGACGGCTTGAAATATGCAGCGGAAGGAACGTATCTAGAAGATCTGGATGAAGTTACGATCCGCAGTGATTTCCGCCAGCTTGCAACGGACAGTGTATATTACATGCTTTGCAGACGGTGTGGTCTGGAACCGATGGAGCTTCTGGAAGAAGAGGATTTTATGCATATTACCGATTATAACCGGCTGTCTGTACTGACCTTTCTTGGAAATGCAGCAAGCCAGATCAGTGAGAGTGTTCTGATTGACATTGGAAGGACGGTACATAAAATTTCTCTGGAAGAAGCCAGAAAAGAGGTTGAAATTTCCAGTGAAAGGAATTATAATAACTTCAACACGTTAATGCGTGAAAATAAAAATCAGGACGTAGAAAACAACAAAGAAGAAAATATCGAGAATGAAGGAGGAACCGACTATGGAACTGACATATCATCGCAAGGGGGATTACCTGTTTCCGAACCTGACCGTAGAGGAGGAAGAAGTGACGATAGGGAAATACGGGATGCTTCGGAGGAGATTCCTGAAGGAACACAAGAACAGCCTGTATCAGAGCCTGTTCCTGACAGGAAAGCTGAACAGCCATCTGGCAGAAATCGAGAAGGCAGCACAGGAGAGGATGGACAGCCAGATGGAGAAATTGCTGAAGAACCATCCGGCACCGGACAAGGAAGCAGACCCGATGGCCTGGACAGCACATATGAACGCACTGATGGCAACAGCGGAAGAGAGCATCTTGACGGAATTGGTATACAGCTAGTTGAAGATACAAGAGAAGATGGACTGAGTAAAGCAGAGGAAGAAATTGCCTCTGCTTTATCTTTGCCCGAATATCCAACTGCAAATGAACAAAGACGGCAGATCGAGGAAAGGGCAGCAGCCCTTTATGCCGGAGAAATCCCGATTCCAGAAAGCGTTATCGATGATATTTTACGGACAGGAGGAAACCGGGCGGGCAGTCAACTTCGTATCATCTATAATTTTATGAGCGAACAGGCCCCGGAGGAATATACGGAGTTTGTGAAGCGTGAATACCGCAAAGGTGGAAAAGGCTTTCAGATTGATGGAAGTGAATATTCGGTCTGGTTTGATGAAACCGGGATGCAGATCGTAGTGGGGCATACGGTCACAGACCAGATTTTAGATAAGGCATTTTTATCATGGGAAGATGTCAGCGGACGTATCCATCAGCTTTTAGACCAGGGTGAATATGCACCGCAGTCTGTATTGGATGCAGCAAGAAACAATGCAGTAAAAGAACATGCACAGGCTCTTGCCTATATGAAAGGGGATATGGCAGAAGGGGTAGCCGAGATTGTTTTTGATGAGGAGGATTTACCACATCTTCACAGTATCTATCCGGAGATCACGGATTATCTGGAAGAAAAGCTGGAAGATCCACAGTGGCTTTCGGAACTGAATGAAAGACTGGATGCACTGGCAGAAGCCTATGAAGAAAATCATTCTATTATGCGTTTCCATCATTATAATCCTATAAATATCTCAAAGCAGTTTCAGAAGTTTGCGGATGAGGTGATTCCTTATCAGGCTAGGGATGGCTTTGCCTGGAAAGAACATCCGATGTTCATTACACAGGATGAGATTGATGCTTATCTTGCAGGAGGTGGAGCGTATTCGCAGGGCAGGCTTAGGACGTATTCCTTTTATCTGCTGCATGAAGATGAAAGATCGAGGACAGGTTTTATCAAGGAACAGTATGGGATCGGTGGAAGCAGTCATGCACTGTCTGGTGCCGATGATTCACACGCAAACTATGATGGAAAAGGATTATTTCTTGCAAGAGGTGCTTATGGGAATCCATATACGTCAATTTTATTATCCTGGAATAAAGTTGCAAATAGAGTAGCTTATCTGATAAAGAATGACCAGTTCTTGCAGGCAGAAGATTATGCTCGTATGCCGGAATATGAACGGGAGCAGATGGCAAATAAGGTACTCCGTTTTTATGACCGTCTTCCGGAAGAGATGGACAGACCATTTACGGAGGACTTCTTCTGGGAAAAACCAAGAAAAGAAATGATGGCAGTTTTAGAGAATCCAGAGCAGACAGAAGAACTGTTACAGAATATGGATGCAGCATTGGCAGCTCTTCCATTGGATTTTGAAGCGTATGGGACAAACTATCAGCAAAAAACAGAACTTCTTTCGGAACTTCATCAGTATGCAGAAGGAACCTATACGATATTCCCGACACCAGAAGCAGAACCATTCTTTACAGAACCGTCAGGGCACCAGATGACCATGTTTGATTTCTTGGATACGAAGGCAGTGGCAGAACCGACCGTAGTCGATATGTCAGATGTGGAGGAAATAGAAGAGGAAGAGGTTACTGCCGAAGAATCTATTCTGGAAAGTCAGGAACAGGAAACAACGAAAGATTCTGAGGGACAGGAACCAACTGAACCAGAAGAAGAGACAACAGCTAAAACCGCAGAAGAACTGGCAGAGTCCTGGGATGAGGGTGTTTTTGAGTATCAGGGGTATCACTTTGAAGCAGTAGGGGTATTGCCGGAAGGACTAGAGGGAAAAGATCTGGTTGCACAGACCCGTTCCAATACAGAACTTCATCTGTCGACCTATCATACAGAAGATTTCCCTAAATATTCGTATGATGAGTTTTATGCAGTCAGCAATGCACCAACTGCCGATGTGTTCCGGTGCCTGGAAACCGGACGCAATTATATTCCCGGAGAAAATGAACTGTTTGGATATGAAGGAGAATTCCAGCCATATTTGAAACCGGAAGCAGAAAAGATTGTAACAGAACCGCATAACTTTCGGATTCAGGATAATGACCTTGGAGCAGGCGGTCCGAAAGCAAAGTATAAAGCAAATATGGAAGCCATCCATTTGTTACAGACTTTGGAGAAAGAAGAACGTCTGGCAACACCCGAAGAACAGGAAATCTTATCCCGTTATGTTGGCTGGGGTGGTATCCCACAGGCATTTGAGGAGAGTAACAGCAGCTGGGCGAATGAGTATCTGGAATTAAAGAATACTTTATCGCCGGAAGAATACAGTGCAGCAAGGGCATCGACCTTAAATGCTTTTTATACGTCCCCGACCGTGATCCGAAGTATGTATGAAGTACTGGAAAATATGGGACTGAAACAGGGAAATATTCTGGAGCCGTCCTGTGGTGTCGGTAACTTTATGGGACTGATCCCGGAGAGTATGGGCAAAGCCAATATGTACGGTGTGGAACTCGACCCGGTTTCGGGAAGAATCGCAAAACAGCTTTACCAGAAAAACAAGATTGCAGTACAGGGATTTGAGGAAACCAGTTATCCGGACAGCTTTTTTGACTGTGTGATAGGCAATGTTCCATTTGGGGCGTATCAGGTCAGTGACCGCAGATATGACCGGCATCATTTTATGATCCATGATTATTTTATTGCAAAATCCCTTGATCTGGTCCGTCCGGGCGGTGTAGTTGCAGTGGTAACTTCCAGTGGAACGATGGATAAGCAGAACCCGGCAGTGAGACAGTATATCGCAAACCGGGCAGAACTGCTTGGAGCCATCCGATTACCGAATAATGCGTTCCAGAGAAATGCCAATACCAGCGTTGTTTCTGATATTCTGTTTTTCCAGAAAAGGGACAGGGCATCCATTGAGGAACTGGAATGGTTAAATTTAAAGGAAACACCAGAAGGCTATTCAGTCAATGCTTATTTTGCAGAGCATCCGGAAATGGTGCTTGGTGAGTTTACTACAGAAAGTACCCAGTATGGAAAGCAGGAAGTGACCGTAAAACCAAAAGAAGGAATTACCTTAGAAGAACAATTAAAAGAAGCTGTCCAGAATATCCATGGCACGATCACGGAACTGGAACTTTCGGATACAGAGCTGGAGGAGGATGTTGTCTTTATACCGGCAGACCCGGAGGTAAAGAATTTCAGTTTTACCGTAGTGAATGAGGAAGTCTATTACCGGGAAAATTCTGTGATGAACTGCATGGAGCTTCCGGCAATGACAGCGGAACGTGTCAAAGGGATGGTGAAGATCCGTGATGTTACGAATGAACTGATCCGGTGTCAGATGGAAGAGGGAAGCGATGAGCAGATCACAAAGCTGCAGGAAAAACTCAATGAAGAATATGATATCTTTACAGCAAAATATGGTCTTATCAGCAGCAATGCCAATAAGAGGGCATTTAGTCAGGACAGCAGCTATTGTCTTTTGACTTCTCTGGAATTTCTGGATGATAAGGGAGAACTGAAACGGAAAGCGGATATTTTTACCAAAAGGACGATCCGCAGGGCAGAAACGGTAACTTCCGTGGATACTGCCAGTGAAGCACTTGCGGTTTGCATTGGTGAGAGGGCAGGCGTTGACCTTTCCTATATGGCACAGCTTTCAGGGAAAACAGAAGAGGAGCTTACAGAAGAACTGGCAGGGGTGATCTTTAAGAATCCGATCGGTGAAAAATGGGAGCCGTCGGATGAATATCTTTCTGGAAATGTGAGGGAGAAACTGCAGATCGCAAAACAGTTTGCAGAAGATCACCCGGAATATCAGGTGAATGTGCAGTATTTGGAGCAGGTACAGCCAAAAGATCTGGATGCATCAGAGATTGAAGCAAGACTTGGGGCAACCTGGATCTCCGAGGATTACATTACACGGTTCATGGCAGAAACATTCCATACACCAAGATATTATGTAGGGAGCAAGGTCAAAGTCCAGTATGCCGAAGTGACCGGACAGTGGAATGTTATGGGAAAAAATGTGGACAGCTACGGAAATGCCCTTGTTACTTCCACATATGGAACACAGAGAGCCAATGCCTACCGCCTTTTGGAAGATGCCTTAAACCTTAGAGATACCAAGATTTATGACACGGTACAGGATGCCGATGGGGAACACCGGGAATTAAATCGGAAGGAAACGATGCTGGCACAGCAGAAGCAGGAGCTGATCAAAGAGGAATTTAAGGAGTGGATATTTAAAGACCTGCACCGACGGGAAGATCTCTGTAAAATTTATAATGAACGATTTAACAGCATCCGTCCACGGGAATATGATGGAAGCCATATTCAGTTTGTCGGCATGAACCCGGAGATCACCTTGATGCCGCATCAGAAAAACGCAGTGGCTCATGTGCTGTATGGAAATAATACGTTACTGGCTCATTGCGTAGGAGCAGGAAAGACGTTCCAGATGATCGCAGCCGGTATGGAATCAAAACGGCTGGGACTCTCACAAAAGAATCTTTATGTTGTGCCAAACCATCTGACCGAGCAGTGGGGCAGTGATTTCCTACGTCTCTATCCGGGAGCAAATATCCTGGTGGCAACGAAGAAAGACTTTGAGCCGGCAAACCGAAAACGGTTCTGTTCCCGTATTGCGACAGGGGATTATGATGCCGTGATCATCGGCCATACGCAGTTTGAGAAAATCCCTCTTTCAAGAGAACGGCAGATTGCCATGCTGGAAGATCAGATCGCAGATCTTACGTTTTCCATTGAAGAAGCGGCACATCAGGCAGGGCAGAATTATACCATCAAGCAGTTGGAAAAAACAAAGAAGAGTCTGCAGGCGAGGATGAAGAAACTCAATGACCAGACCAGAAAGGATGATGTGGTAACTTTTGAGCAGTTGGGTGTAGACCGGCTGTTTGTGGATGAGAGCCATAGTTTTAAGAACCTTTTTTTGTATACAAAAATGCGGAATGTGGCGGGTATCTCACAGACGGATGCACAGAAAAGTTCGGATATGTTTATGAAATGCCGGTATATGGATGAACTGACAGGCGGCAGAGGAATCACCTTTGCTACAGGTACTCCTGTATCAAATAGTATGACCGAGCTTTACACTATCATGCGTTATCTCCAGTATGACACACTCATGCGTATGGGTATGGGACACTTTGATTCCTGGGCGGCAACGTTTGGGGAGACAGTAACCGCAATCGAATTATCACCGGAAGGAACGGGCTATCGTGCGAAAACACGGTTTGCCCGTTTTTTTAATCTTCCAGAGCTGATCTCCATTTTTAAGGAAGCTGCGGATATTCAGACATCGGATATGCTGAATCTTCCTGTACCGGAAGCAGAGTTTATCAATGAAGTCTTAAAACCAAGTGAAGAACAGCAGGAAATGGTCAGTGCCTTTTCGGAACGTGCGGAAGAAGTAAGAGCCGGTCTTGTGAATCCAACGGTGGACAACATGCTCAAGATTACCAATGACGGAAGAAAATGTGCATTGGATCAGAGGCTATTAAATGAACTCCTTCCGGATGCAGAAAAAAGCAAGGTCAATACCTGTGTGGAAAATGCTTTTCAGGTATGGGACGAGGGAAAAGCAGATCGGACAACACAGCTGATCTTCTGTGACTTGTCTACTCCAAAAGGGGATGGGACTTTCAATGTATATGATGATGTCCGAAACAAACTGGTTGCCAGGGGAATCCCGAAAGAAGAGATTGCGTTTATCCATGAATACAACACGGAGACAAAGAAAGCAGATTTGTTTGCAAAGGTACGGGCCGGGCAGGTGAGAATCCTTATGGGTTCCACTCCAAAACTCGGTGCTGGTACAAACGTACAGGACAGGCTCATTGCCCTCCATCACCTTGACTGTCCGTGGAAGCCGTCTGATCTGGAACAGCAGGAAGGACGTATTTTAAGACAGGGAAACCAGAATGACAAAGTAAAGATATTCCGGTATGTGACGGAGAACACTTTTGATGCGTATATGTGGCAGATTTTGGAGAATAAGCAGAAGTTCATCAGTCAGATCATGACCAGTAAATCCCCGGTCAGGGCCTGTGAAGATGTGGATGATACGGCACTGTCCTATGCAGAGATCAAGGCACTTGCTACAGGCAATCCGTACATTAAGGAAAAAATGGATCTGGATGTGCAGGTGAGTAAACTGAAACTCTTAAAGGCAAACCATACCAGTCAGATTTACCGTCTGGAATCCGATATTGCAAAGAATTTCCCGGTACAGATCAGTGCATTGAAAGAGCGGATTGCCGGGATGCAGATAGATTCCCAGGTAGTAAAAAGCGTGGATTTACAGGATAATGACACGTTTGCCATGACAGTAGGAAATGTCCTTTATGAAGATAAGAAAGAAGCAGGCGAGGCATTGATCGCTGCCTGTGCAGGACTAAAAACCGTTAGCACCGGTGGAAAGGTCGGGGAATATCATGGGTTTACGTTATCTGCTTCCTACAATATGTTCTCCAATGCATTTGAACTGACGGTCAAAGGGAAATGTTCTTATAAGCTGGAGATCGGAAAAGACCCGGTAGGAAATATGCAGCGTATCCATAACACCCTTTTTTCCATTGACAGGAAGCTGACGGAAAGTGAGCAGAAATTGGAAACCGTACAACAGCAGCTTGCGACTGCACAGGAAGAGGTAAAGAAACCATTCCCGAAAGAAGCAGAGCTGAATGAAAAGATGGAACGGTTATCCGAGTTAAATGCGTTGCTAAACATGGATGAAAAGGGCAATGAGACGATTATGGCAGATGAGGATATTGGCAGAGAAGGAAGTAGCACAGATAGCAGGGATGCTGTAGAAGAAAAAGAACTTCCGGAAACAGCAGACAGAATCCATAAGCCGTCTATTCTGGAACGCTTAAAGCAGGAGAAGGCACAGCAGAATACAGCGGAACAGCCACCTGTACAGAAAACTGCAAAGAAAAAACACGAACAGGAGTTATAAAAGATTTCCCGTCAGAGTTTTCTCTGGCGGGGACATAAAATGGAGGGTTTGTTTATGGCAAATAATATAGAGAAACAGTTAAAGGAAATATCGGAACGGCTGGAACAGGGCGTAAAGGAGATTTTTACTTCGGAACGATATACGGAATATTTGAATACCATGTCCAAGTTCCATAATTACAGTTTTAATAACACCCTTCTGATCACCATGCAGAAACCGGAGGCTACTCTGGTGGCAGGGTATCAGGCGTGGCAGAAGAAATTTAACCGCCATGTAAAGAGAGGGGAAAAAGGAATCCAGATCATCGCACCGGCACCCATCCGTGAGAAACAGGAGATTGAAAAGATTGACCCTGTAACAAAAGAGCCGGTGATCGGGGATGACGGTCAGCCGGAAACAGAGATCGTGGAGATGGTCATTCCAAGGTTTCGTGTGACAACGGTATTTGATGTCAGCCAGACAGAGGGAGAGCCGATTGTAGAGTTGGAAGTACCGGAACTTACCGGGAGTGTACAGTTTTATGACACGTTTATGGAAGCATTGCAGAACATTTCCCCTGTGCCAATCCGCATGATGGAAATAGAAGGGGAAGCAAAGGGGTATTATCATCAGACAGAAAAGTATATCGCAATTCAGGAAGATATGAGTAATCTCCAGACCATGAAAACCGGAGTACACGAAGTAAGCCATGCATTGCTGCATGACCGGGAGGTAATGGATGCGGAAGGGATTTTAAAAGACCGGATAACCAAAGAAGTGGAAGCAGAAAGTATTGCCTATATTGTCTGCAACCACTTTGGTCTGGATACTTCCGAATACTCTTTTACCTATATTGCCAGCTGGTGTGAAAGCAAGGATATGAAAGCACTCCGGGCATCTATGGATACCATCCGGAAAACGTCTGCGGAAGTCATTGAGAATATCGAGACACAGATGCACGAGCTGGAAATGGAAAGACCAGTTCGGGATACTTTTCATAAGGAAGATTTAATTCTGCATCTTTCAGGCAGTATGGGTTCCGAGTTTACTTATGATCTGATCGAAAACATGAGCAGGGAACAGTTAGAGCAGAATGTGGGGGAATACGTCCGCCTTCTGGAAAGTGGTGAGATAGAGGAAAATGAGAAACCACTGGAAAGTTTTCTGGAAGAAAAAGGTGCTGCCGTCACACCACTCTATGACAGCAGTGGGCACGGAGAGAACTATCCGATTGATTTTTATGATGTGGAATATGATGCTGACACAGGCGTTACTTATTTTTCTGACCTTTCTCCGAAAGATCAGGCAGAGATGCTGGTGCAAAAAGCAGAGTTTCCAAGAAATATTTTTTCGGAAAATGAAAAGGCATTTGTAAATGAATATGCAGAAACCTTCCCTGGACAGGTGGAAAGACTGAATGACCTGGTATGGGATATGAGGGAATCTTACGATGAAGCCGGTTCAAAGCTGGTGTATGAAGTGATCCAGGCAGCAAGGGCGAACTTCCCAGCGAAAGAGCCGGAAATTGCAGAAGAAACAGCCATGCAGTATGCCCACCGTCTGATTGAAACAGCAGAAGCTGCCAATACGGGAGATTTCACAGATTCCCAGAGAAATCTTATTGTGAATTTTGCATATAAGATGGATGATAAAGACGAAGTGCTTGGACTGGTGAACCGTATGATGACTGCAATCCGCAGACCGGGAAGTGAATATACGAGAAGCCTTATGAATGAAATACAGGCACAGATTGACAATTTCCCGGATGGCATGGTTGGTTTTACAGAAATGCACGAGGCAGGAATCCAGTTAGACCATATGCTTCCGCTTACGAAAGACCGTGCATATGAATTGTACCGTGGAGGGGCAGAAATTTATGTGTTACATGGAAATCAAGAGAATCCACAGCTGGCAGAATCAACACTTGTAGACACAGAAGATGCAATTCTTGGATATGACGGTATCTTTGGAATCACAGAAACAGAATGGGAAGTGCAGAAAGAAAGAGAAATATCTGCTACAAAACAGGAAGCACTGGAACAGCAGAGTGCAGAAAAGATTGATGAGACACTTCTTCTGCATGGAGAAAGCGGAAGGTTTGCCATTTATCAGATGGATAGTGGGGATGAGCATACTTATCAGTTTATGGGAATGGAATCCGCAAAGAGTCTGGGATATACCATTGACGGAAAGGATTACCGGATGGTTTATGCAGCACCATGGATGCCAACAATCACGTTAGAAAATATATTTGAACGCTTTAACATTGACCGACCGGAAGATTTCCGTGGTCATTCTTTATCGGTAAGTGATGTGATCGTGATAAACAGGGGTGCAGAGATTACAGCCTATTATGTAGATTCTTTTGGATTTCAGGAACTTCCGGAGTTTGTCCAGCAGAGAATGAACATACTGGAACATAATTCCGTCAGGGCATATCCGCCAGTTTATAAAGGAACATTGGAACAGGCAATGGGAGAACGGGATGTGGATGCTTATCTGGATTCGAGAAAGTTAAACATGGACTGCAAGAAAGCAATCGAAGAAGCTATCCGGGAGAATTTTGACGGGCTGCACTTAAAGCAGAATGCAGCAAAAGAAGTCGTGGAACGCTTTGGGGAAGAACGTATGAATTTTGTTATGGCAAATACCATCCAGGAACTTTCCCATGATGGAAGATTCTCCAGACAGAACAAAGACTGGGCGGAGCATATCGAAGTCCCGGAAAATATCAGCCGGGGCAGAAATCTGAACCTGGATTATGTGATCGAAAGCCACCCGGCAGTTTTAGATGGGTTTATCGACATGGCAAGAGCTGAGATCCGGATGCAGAGGATAGAACAGGCGATAGGAGAAAACGAAGTGACGATTACGGCAGAGACAAGAGGGTATGAAGCAGAAGGACATAACGGAACATGGCATACGGTTGATGAAAAGGAATATGCCGGGGAGAAGTTTTTCTTAATGGAACAGGATGAATTTGGCTCCGATGTGGCAGGCATTATCGTAGCAGAAAATGGACAGCTTGTAGCGGAGGACTTATGGAACGGGTTTGACGCAGGAGCATTGGAAGCAGTTTCAGAATATTTGCAGGAAAATGGAACAACACTTTATGACTTGACGGAATTCCCGAAAGATTCTGTTGTAACCCTGCGGAGTGGACAGACACTTACAATCGAAGAAATACAGGCAGTACAGAAAGATACCTGGGAAGAAACGATGGCAGGAAAAAATGAATCTGGAACGGATGTCCGGTTTAATTTTCATGCAGTCAGTGAGGTGCAGCTGCCGGAAGGCATAAAGTTAAAAATGCCAGAGATTCATTACGTTGATAATTTTTATGTGATGGAAGATGTAAATGCAGAGGGTGTAGTAAAAGTAAACCGGTATGAATCACTGGATGAAGCGATGCAGGAATATTTACGTCTGCCAAATCATCAGAAAAAAGTGCTTGGTATCCAGAATACGGAAACGATGCAGGAAAGCATGGATTTTATCCGATGTGAAAACGGGATAGATCGGCTGACCCATGCGTATAAACAGATCGGAGGGTGGCTGAATCCAGAAATATATGAAGTGGTAAATAAAATGGAAAACATGCTGGACTGGAATGAGG
Organism: Blautia sp. 2227st1_G12_2227SCRN_220401; assembly: GCF_039062885.1. Classification (NCBI taxonomy): domain Bacteria; kingdom Bacillati; phylum Bacillota; class Clostridia; order Lachnospirales; family Lachnospiraceae; genus Blautia; species Blautia sp. 2227st1_G12_2227SCRN_220401. Next base: position 19,106 of record NZ_JBCLNI010000032.1, read on the forward strand.
TACAGATTGCATATCAGATTGGAAAACAATACTTTACAATCCAGACCGCAGAAGATGGTTATGACTATACATTTTATAATGAAGATTATCAGGAGGATGATGGAGGAATCTATGACAATCCGACAATCTATGTAGATGAAGCTGCCAGTGATATTTTAGAAGATAAAGGGTACTCACTGGAAGATGCAAAAGTAGTGGATTACGAAGATCTGATGGCAGATGTGGAAGAAGTTCAGGAAGAACAGATGCAGCGGATACAATTAGAAAAGAACTGCCCGGCAAGTATTTTTGAAGGATTTCGCAGGGAAGAAGCAATGCAAACCTATGAAGGAATCGCAATGCAGTTTACCAGGAGTAAAGGGTATCTGACCATACAGGCAACAGAAGAAGGATATTCGTTTATTTTTTATGACTCTGATCTGCATGAAATCCAGGGTGGTGATTATGATAATCCAGACGCATCCATTCAGGAAGCTGCTTATGAAATCCTTAAAAGTGAAAGAATGGATGATGTGGAATGTGTCAAAGTGGATTATAAAGAATTTGAAGAAATGACGATCCAGCACTCTAAAGATTTATTGCAGGAGGGGGAACTTCGTGCGACTTCTGAGATTGGAAGAAATGAACTGGCATTAAACAGTCTGAGCAGGGCAGATGTTGAAAGAGGTGTCTTGTATCATGCACAGGCAGTATTAGAAGATATGGGAATGGAACAGGAGGTAGAGCTGCTTGCTGCAAGAGTGTATGGTTCCAGAAGCAGACAAGACCTTTACCGGGAAGATTCTGACCTTGATGTGGTTCTTTCCTATAAAGGTGATATTCGAGAAGATAGCTTTTTCAATGCCTTAAATGAATCTGGTATAGCGATGGCAGGAATTAAGGTGGATATTAACCCGATTGCAGAGGAGCGAATCACTCTGGCAGAGTATATAAAAGAATCCGAAAAATATCTTGACCAGCAGGAGATTAAAAAGCTCGCTGTGGACCTGGATAATTTTAGCTATGACGTTGATACCTATGAGTATAACGATACAGTTGAAAATAGAGAAGAACAGGTGGAAAAACTCACGGAGGATATTTTGAATAAGAAAACAGAAACTATCAAGGACTGGCTGCTTGAGGTATCCGAGGAATCCGATATAGACAGCGATGTTATAACTGCCCGTTCTTTACTTTCCCGTCTGGAAGATACAGAGCGATTTTCTATTTTTGACAAACAGCCGGAGCAGGAACAGCCAGAAGCCACGATCAGTTTTTATGTCGCAGAGTGCATGGAGTTTCCGGTCATGGGAGAGTACCATAACAACCTCACTTTAGAAGAAGCCATTAAAATATATGAGAGTATCCCAGCAGAGAGACTGCATGGGATTAAAGGAATCGGATTTGATCTGCAAGATGGTGATGAAAATTATTCCGGAGAATATGAGTTGATGAGTGCAGACCGGATACGGCGTGATCTGATAGATATGATTCCACACTATAAAGAAAGCCCTCTGGTGCAGAAAGCAATCGCAGACATGGAAAAGTATCTGGATGAAAAGCATGGAAGGGTAAAGGAAACGGAACATACGACAGAAACAGTAATAGGAAGTGGACAGAAACCTTCTGCGGTTGCGGCAGACAGAAGGGCAGAGCAGGAACCGGTATCTGTAAATCGGAGCCAGCCACAAAAGGCAGAACCTGCAAGCAGAGCAAAAGGTGAAGTGAAGAAATCTGTGCTGCAGTCTTTAAAAGATTTTCAGGCAAGGGCAAAAGCACAGGAGCAGAATAAGACAACGGAGAAATCCAAGACACATAAGAAGGGAGAAGTGGAATTATGATGGATCTGGCGATGAACTTTGATGCGGATGAATGTTTAGTAACAGCAATGTTTGATAAAGGAAACAGAAATGACACGATGGAGGCAATCGATCATATCATTCCTTTTCTGAAAGGCGATGCAGATATGATCGGGCTTGTCTGCAATACCATAAGAAAACTGTTCTGCATGAGCGATGAAGGATATGAGGTTTTTCTTATGGATCTGGAAGAATATAAAATGGAACTGGAAGAGGAGGATGAAGAATGAATACAAGTCAGTGTGCAGTATATCAGGTAAAAGATACCCCAGAGTACCGGGATGTCCGTTTCCGTTCTTACGAGAAACTGAAAAGCGAAGGAAGAACAGTCCAGGTAGAAAACTATCAGCAGGTGTATATTGGAAGAATCCAGCCGGGGGAAACTCCGGCTGATATTAAACTCCGTTTACAGAAGCAGCGACCGAAGAACTTCAAAGGTCATTCCATTGGTTGCAGTGATGTGATCGTCATCACCGACGATGGAAAAACCACAGCTTACTATGTCAACAAAGATGGTTTTATCATCATTCCAGAATTTCTCACAATCAAAAGTTCTTCCGATACCAGACTTTCCATTGATACAACCGGGTACGAAATCGAAGGAAAGAAAGGAACATGGCTTGCACAGGATTACATCCTGATGAACGAGAAGAAATGGTTTCTGATGGAGCATGAGGAGTATGGAACAAGAGCAGCCTATGTGATTCTCAGTGAGGAAGGTGCCGTAGTCATGAATGACTGTTACAATGGCTTTGATGAAGAAGCCAGACGGAACATCCAGAACTTCATGCAGCAACAGGCAGAGCAGGCACAGCAAAAACAACAGGAAATGCAGGCACAATCCCAGATCAGACAGCAACAATCTGGAGAAACACAAAAGAAGAAACCAGAGCTGGCAAACTGGCAGAAGGTCATGGATAATGGAGAATATCTTCGCAGTGCAGAGATGGCAGAAGAAGCCAACTACAATATGATTGATGGACTGATGAACAACATTCCAAGGAAAAAAGATAAAAATGCTCCACGAAGATCGGTACTGAAACGACTCCGTAATCATCAGAAGAAGATAGCCAGTCAGAGAAAAGGACAGCCACAGAAGGAAATCGAAGAAGAAATGGAGAGGAAGAAGAAATAGTTTTTAAGAAGTGGATGTTACTGTAACTTTTAGTTAAAGTAGCATCCACTTTTTAGATAATGTATTTTAAAGATGAATCTTAATATTAAAATACTATTCAATGAATAAATATTTTGGTCGTACAATGCGATAGATGTCTTCAGGAGAAAGGGTTTCTGAAGCAATCTCGGAAGAAGATTTCTTCTTTTTCTTTTTGATATCTGGCGATAATTTTTTATTATAGTCTTGGTAGGTGGCATCTACAGAAATTAATATATCTGTAATGCTATATAAATTGTTTTTTTCCTGATAGTATAATATCGTGGAAAGTACAGAGTTAACATAGCGATACAATCGAAAGCTGATATACTCCAGGGAATCGTCAATATCCTTTGTAGAATGAATTAGTTGATTTCGGAGACGATAAATATAATTTAAATCATGCTTAATACCGTCAAAATATTCTTGAATTGCCTTGCTTGTTTTTTCTGGCTCAGTTAAAAGCATAATTATTTCACGACATTCTCGCTCAAGGACAATATGGAAAGAAAGCTCAGATAAAATAGCACTATATTTATTTACATCACTTAGATAAGCAATTACTTTTGGGGTAGAATAATCTTTTTCAGTGACCTGACAATTCATTATAAAATTTTGTAAAGTAGGATATTTCTCAGCATAATCCTTTTTGTTAGACATACAATAAGTAAGTCGTGCCCAAAATATATTAAGTTTATTTTTTAGATAGAACAATCCAAAAACTTCTGGAACAACAACGCGTGCTTTTTCTATGATTGTAAAGCGTGGAAATGAATATAAAATATATTCAAGGGATGACCAAAAGTTAAGAAAACGGTTTTGAGTAGTCAGCGATTTGGCAGAATTAAGAGTATAAAGTATTCGTTCCAAAGTTCTAATATTGTTGCTGCCAAGATCATTTCGCAACTGTAAAAAACGTTCCAACTGTTTTTTATAGTTTGCGTCAATATGGTTAAGCATTTTTATGGGATCAATGCTGTTTAAGCTGATTTTATGAAAAACCGTGTCTTCTTTCCAATAATACCATAAATCATCGCGAATACAATTGGTTGTGCTTTGCCACATATCAAACAGTTCTGTAACGGATTGGAATTCTTTTTGAGCTAAGTCGATTGCTTTGAATTCATCTAAAGCTAGATACTCTTTACTGGCAATTAAGGTATCGTTATTTATATGAGGTATCCCTAATTCTTGGTTAGTATGGATTTCAAATTGCTGTTTTATAAGATTAAGTGCCAGTTCCTTCTGCGTCTGGCTTGAAATTTTAAAACAGATATGAATAGAAAAAGGTATAGGTTTTCTGTCAAATTCGTTAAGATTCTGTATAGTTTTTTCAGCATCATTATGTTCTAGAAATTCTTGCTGCTGTCTTTTGAAAAAATCTAAAATATGAGACATAGAATGTCCTGCATATAATAAATCACTAATAAGAGCCTCCATTAAATAATCCATGCCTTTGAATGTGGTTTCTGTGAGTAAGCATTGAATATAACAATTTATGAGATTTTCAGCTTCCAATTTCTTTTTTAAAGCTACAATGCTACGGTGAATGTTATGAAGTTCTTTATCGCGAGCTTCATTTGCAAGATTTATGAGCTGATGTAAGTGAGAAAAATCATTTTGGTATAAATCAAGCTTATGAAAAGGATGTATTTGCATCTGGTAATCCAGTCCTTCTAACAATCCTTCGTATGAGCGTTTTAGTTTGGTTGGGTCAAGGGATGCCCTAAGTTCATCATAGGTGCTGATACAGATACCCATATATTGCAATAAACTTTCTGTTCGCTTTTCTTCAAGTGTGTGGAAAGAATTATGTACCAAATCTCGTATTTTGAAAATAAAATATTTTCTGCTATCTGCTTTGTTCTTTTCTAACATAAGTGAGACCTTTTTTCCTTTCTTTTATTTGAAATTTATCTTGACAAATTAAAATTTATCGACTAAGATTAAGATAGATTGAGATACATGAGCAAGAAACGGGCTACCTGGGTAGTACCATTTTGTTTACTGTATCTTTTTATTTATGTATAAAAGGTGTTGATACCACATAATATATTTATAGAGGAAGGTGCATATTTCTGAGGCCAGGCTGTCTGGGCAGTTCTCCCTTTAATACTGCATCTTCTTTTTAATTATATCATACTGTAAATAAGAAAAACATCAATGTTTTTGTATTGATTTATGAAATGAACTATGGTTGTGAGTTCTTTTTCAATAGGTATTTTCGTTATAACTGTTTGAGAATACCGGTACATTTACATAAGCAATGTATTTTATGTGAACTTTTTAATAGCATTTTTCTATTTCGCCACACATGGAGAAACTCCTTCTTTGATTATTCAGCAGATTCTTCGGAAACAGAGTCTTTCTTTTTTAAGGACTTTCCAGAAATCATTTTATGACCAGAATAGATAGCCATAATCATACAGAGAAGAGAGCTGTAAGCAAAATATTTATGAGCAGATTTCATATCTTGAGAAGCAGTAAAAAGTTCCGATCATGGATGCCAATGCACCGAGTGACCAATATTTATGTGCCTTCATTTTAATGATGTCTCCTGTGTTTTTCTATATCATACATCTTTTTAGGAAAGATGCAAACAGGAATTTATTCATTAGCATAGATTTGAAAATGATATTTGGGTGCTTGGAGATGAAAAGGTTTATAAATTCTGCTCTTTTTCAATCTGTTGCTCCTGCCCACGATTCTTCCCAAGAATCATATCAATATTCGCAGATACAGTGCGAAGCTCCCGTTCATAATCCTGGTGATTAGAAAAATCTTCACGCTGTCTATCCCTCAATTCAACAAGCCGGTCCTTTTCAGCATAGAGAGCTTTCATGGAAGGCAATTTATTCCCGCCAGATTTTTCTTTGAGTGTTCGTAGAGCTGTGTCATACAGGGAAAGTTCTGCTCGATGTTCTTCATAAAATTTTTTCTTGTTTCGGCTTGTACGATAATCAGCATACACATTTTTGTATGCCAGATATTGTCCGGTAAAATGAATCTGTTCATTCACTTCTTTGAGCTGTTGTTCAGTATCTTTTAAAGATTTTCTGGAAGCACTGGTCTGGTCTGATGCCTGATTGAGTGCTGCATGGAAATCATCAAGAGAATCATATCCATGCTCTTGTATGTAGGCAACAGTCTGAGCCATCTGCTTCAAATTGGTGAGCTTTACTTTTTGAGCATAGGCTTTGCTCTGCTGGGCTTTAATACAGGTTTGCAGATCTATTACAAGCCGGAGGTTTGATTTTATGAAAATGAATGGTGCAGGGATAGCAGAAGTATCAGAGAAAGGAACAGGTGGTAAATCTGTGGAAGTATTCGGAGCCTGCTGTTCCAGAATTTCTTCTTTCAGTTCTCTACGGGATTTCGTGTTTTCTTCAAATGCTTTCAAGAGAAAATCTTCTGTGTATCTGGTCCCAAGAGTTCTTTCAGTGATAAATTTTTTTCTGCCAGGGTGAAGATAGCTGTACCGGTTTCGACTGATCTTGAGGATGATGTGATATTTTTCGTCAAGGATTTTTGAAAATTCTTCTGGTGATCGGGCAATACTTGCAGCATCATCAATAGCGTCACGGAGAAATTGTTTTTCTGTCTGGTAACGAGTTTCTTTCGGTGTGATTCCATCTTCTTTCATTTTCAGATTCAGCTTATCTAATTTTTCCTGTCCCCGGCGTTGTGCCCAGTATTCTTTTTCGGTGATTTTTCTTTCAGCAGGAGTGAGCAGATCAACTTGGTGCAACCCTTCTTTTTTGCACATATCCATGACTTCCTGTTTTAGATGGGCAAGATAGGCAGCACTTAGATGATGCTTATAACCGGCTTTTGCTTCACAGTCAAATTCCATATAGGGTTCTTGTGGTATATCATATTTACGGAGACTGTTAATTACGATATGCACATGGATGTTTCCACTTTTGTTATGACCGTCGGTATGAGTACAGACTAAAGCCTGATGACCGGGAAAGTTTTTCTTTGCAAAAGTCAATCCGAGTTGCTGGGCACGTTCACCGGTCAATCCACATTCATCCCTGTCTTTTGGGTCGAAGCTGATGATATAGTGATGGGATTTTATTTCATTGAAGTTTTTGTTCTTGTGATAGTAGCTGTTCAGTTCCTGACATTCAGATGCAAAAGAGAATGGATCACAGTTCAGACCGTCCAGATAATATTCTTCTCTCAGTATCATATGCCCTTCTTCATCAAGAATCGGTTTTTGCGTATACTCGTTGTGCTGGAAGATAAGATACCGTTCCGATTCTCCATAGTCAGAGTTTTTGTTTGCGATATGTTTAATTACTGCCACGAAAATCACCTGCCATTTTCATCACTTCATATTTCATTTCATAAATATCCCGGAGAGACTTTCGGATTTCATTTCTCATTTCAGAAGAGAGGATTCCACCCTGATTAAAATATCGGGCAATCTGATTTAGGTTGCTGCCAATTTTACCAAACTCGCTAATAAGTTTTTTTATTTCGGGAAGATCTGCGGTAATTTCGTATTTGATGATGACTTTCTGGTTGACCAAGGCATTTCGGATAAAATCAGAAACCGTCATGCTGTTAGCCTTGGCTCTTTCTGCAAGAAGATCATATTCAGTTTCATTCATGCGTAAATGCACATCTTTAGTTTTTGCAAGAGTTTCCTCTTTCTTAGGTCTTGTCATTGATAACTTCCTTTCTTCGTGGTAGTGGTTTCATAAGAAAATCCAAATTTTGCGGCCTGCAGGGAAAGTAAGTGATGAAAAATTATCGCACTGTGACCATGTAAATGGAAACCAATATACATATCTGTGATTGTGGTCGAGGGTATGGGGAAACGAAATCCCCATCAAGTTGCAAGTCGCCAAGAACCCGGAAAGGGGTTATTGTGCTACATTGCGAAACTTGCTCTTCAATGCCAACAAGCTTAAATATATTTTTAGAAAAGATTATTGCATTGCTTTAATCTCAAAACTATAATTAAGAAATAGTAAGTATAAAACTGGACAATAGATGGAGGGTGAATAAAGATGGAACACATTTTGATTATAGATGATGATAAAGAATTGTGTACCTTGATGAAAAAATGTGTAGAGAAGGAAGGATGGTTTGCTATGGTCGCACATAATGGTCTTGAAGGACTGAAATTCTTAGATGAATATAGAGAAGGTTGTGTTTTGATTATTCTTGATGTGATGATGCCTGGTATAGATGGTTTTCAAGTGTTGCAGAAAATTAGAGAATCTAGTAATGTGCCAGTTTTAATGTTAACAGCAAAGGGTGATGAAGGAGACAAAGTTTTTGGTTTAAGATTGGGGGCAGACGATTATCTAACAAAGCCATTTAGTATTAGTGAACTGATGGCTCGTGTTAACTCGCTTGTACGTCGTTATACTACTTTGAATCAACAAGAGAGTCACAATCAAGATAAAATAGTATTGAAGGGAATGAGCATTAATAAGAGTAATCGGGAGGTTATAGTACAAAACAATCAAATAGAACTTACTGGGAAAGAGTTTGACTTGCTATTGTTTTTGGCAATGAATAAAGGAAAAGTGTATACAAAAAGGCAGATTTATTTACAGGTATGGTCAGATGAGTATGCTTTTGATGATAGCAATATTATGTCTTTTGTTAGTAAACTACGTAAAAAAATTGAACCTGATCCAGAACATCCTTTTTATATTCAAACAGTTCGAGGTGTGGGATATCGATTTAATAGTGAGGTATAAATATGGCTATAAATGTAAATGTGTATCTTATTGTGGGGCTCGGGTTTTCGATATTAATAATCTTATACTTAATTTGGCGGATGAGACGAGTACGACAGCAGCTTTCTTTTATTAAGGATGCTTTGCATGATATAAAAGATGGAAATTTAAATAGACGTATTGTGACAAGAGAAAATGATATGACAAAACAGATTTGTTATGATATTAATAGTATCGTAATTGATAGTCAATTAAGGATTATACAGCAAAGACAAGCAGAACAAGCATATAAGCGCCTTATGACGAGTCTTTCTCATGATGTAAAAACGCCGTTGACTTCCTTAGTGGGCTATTTGGAAGCAATTGAAAAGGGGATAGTTACTGGAACAGAACGAGATGAGTATATCCATGTAGCGTTAGATAAAGCTAATCGGTTGAAAGATTTTGTTACTATTTTGTTTGAATGGGTCAAATTGGATGCTAGAGAGCAAGTTTTTCATTTTGAAATATTGGATATTAATGAATTATCTAGAAATATTATTGCAGAATGGGTGCCAATTTTAGAAAATGCGGGGATTGAGTATGAAGTTGAGATACCAGAACGGGAATGCTTTCTACGGATTGATTCTAATAGCTATATGCGAATATTAAATAATCTACTAGAAAATATTATTACCCATAGTGGAGCAGATTATGTGTCTTTTAGAATTTTTGAAGATACACAACAAGTTAAGATTTTAGTTATGGATAATGGTAGAGGAATTTCGTCCGGTGATTTGCCATACATTTTTGAAAGGATGTACCAATGTGACCAATCACGTTCCGCTAAGGGAAATGGATTTGGCCTTTCTATCGTAAAAGAACTTGTTAGTGCTCACAAAGGGAAAATTTCAGTTAGTAGTACTCTTGAAAGGGGAACAGTATTTACAATCTTATTGCCTAAAATTTTGTAGTTGCATATAGATATCTATATTAAAAGCAAGATAAAAACAAGATTTCGGCAAGGTTATGGCAAGGTTGGTGTTTTATAATAGTAGTTATAAACATGAAAGGGGGAAAATGAAGTGACAATGATTGTAGTAGAACTTCAAAAATGGAAACGGAACAAAACAGTCTGGAGTATTTTTGCACTTACTTTTCTTTTAGGAATATTTGCGGTTAACCGTGCTTGTAGTATTTCTAGGAGCAGTCCTTTAATGGATCAGTTTAGCGATTTATATACCTTGGCATTCAAAAACCTCACTAGTTTATTCCTACCTATTGCGTTAGGAATGTTTGCTACTACGCTATTCTTCGATGAACAGAAGAACGACACGCTTAAAGAACTGTGGATTATTCCTATTTCAAAATCTCAGCTTTATTTTTCTAAAGTGGCAGTCATTATTTTAATGTCATTAATACTATGTGTGTTCACGTTTGCTATCTGCGTTGGCGGAGGTTTTATTGCGGGAGATTTCCCAGATTTTAATACCAGCACCGTATTACAATCTTTTGTACTATACTTATTGGGCGGGGGGCTTGTTCCTATTGCTATGTTGCCGATTGTATTTATGGCAACTTCTTCAAAAGGATATGGAATTCCTATCGGAGCAACGTTTCTTTATCTTGTTCCAGTGGTAATCGCACCAGCATATTTGATGGGGGCGCATCCGTTGGCAAGTGTTATGGGAATTTATTCGAGTTTATCACCGGTATCTGCAGATATGGTGCGAAGTTGGACACAAGGGGTAACAGTAACACTCTCTCCATCATTGTGTCTGATATCTATATTTACGGTAGGAATCGTGTTTACTATTCTATCGATAATTGTTTTACGTAAACGTTCCTATTAGAAACAGAAGAATTTTATAAATAGTAATTTTTTAAGAGAGAGGTATTATTATGAATAATTTTGTGATTGAAACGAAGCAGCTGACAAAGGTTTATGGAGAGCAGGACGTTGTAAAAGCGGTAAACATCCATGTGAAAAAGGGACGCATTTATGGTCTATTAGGGCGTAATGGAGCAGGGAAAACCACTATTATGAAAATGATTTTGGGATTGACTCCCATTACTTCTGGTAAGGTAGATGTATTTGGCCAAGATATCAAAGGTCGGGAAAAACAAGTCTTTCCGCGTATTGGTGCAATTATAGAAACACCTGGGTTTTATCCAAACTTGACCGGCACGGAAAATTTGGAAATTTTTGCAAAACTGCGAGGGACCGTGGGTCCCAATGCAGTAAAAAAAGCATTGGAAGTAGTGGGATTGCCCTATAAGGACAAAAAGTTATTTAGCAAATATTCTCTTGGCATGAAGCAGCGTCTTGGTATCGCCAATGCGATTCTTCACGATCCAGAATTGTTGATTTTGGACGAGCCGACCAACGGACTTGATCCCATTGGCATTGCAGAGATGAGAAATTTTATTAAAGAGCTGAGCGTGGAGCGTGGAAAAACTATTCTCATTTCCAGTCATATCTTATCTGAAATTGCACTTTTGGCAGATGATATTGGTATTATAGATCATGGACTTCTATTGGAAGAAAACAGCATGAAAGAATTGAAAAAGAAAAATAGAAAATATATTCTTCTACAAGTGTCTGACGTTTCAAAAGCGGCGTTGATTTTGGAACATCAGTTCCACCTGGTAGATTATTCTGTGCATGATGATCAGACACTTCGGATTTATGATACCTGTTTGGATATGGCGGAAATCAATAAAGCTCTTATAGTACAAGACATAGCTGTTATCAGTTCTCAGGTTTGTAATGACACACTGGAGGATTATTTCAAGAAAATCACGGGAGGAGAGGGAATTGCTTAAACTGATTCAGACGGAATTTTTGAAATTACACCGTAGGAAGTTTGTTTGGTTAATGTTACTTTCAGCATTTTTTATGCCATTTTTGGCACTATTCTATTTTCAACATATAGGTAAAATAGGAATAGTGCCAGTACAGTTTTATAAATGGACAGCATTTAGTTATACGCCATGGATCATATTACCAGTGGTCTTGGGAATTCTTTGCACCATGCTTATGTACGATGAAAACCAGCATGATATGCTCAAACAGCTTTGGATTGTGCCGGTTAGTCGTATGGAATATTTTTTTGGCAAATTTGTAATCGTGCTTAGTTACTCCATCTTATTTATGCTGATTACTGTTCTGGCTTCGATAGCAGCTGGTGTATTGACTGGATATATTGTTTTTGAATGGGACAGTACTTTGTATCTATTAAAAAAGTGTATTGAGATTGGTGGATTAACAGCCTTTGCTATTTTGCCAATTTTGGCAGTTGCTGCTTCCTCAAAAGGCTATATACTGCCAGTTTGTGTGACATTAGTGTATACTTTTCTGGGTTTTATTTTGTTAATGATAAATATGTATCTGCATCCGCTATCTAGCATGAATGTAATTGTTATGCGTGATATTCCGGGAGTTGTTTTTAATCAGGAATTGAATCTGCCAGCAGCTTTTTTATGTATTGGTTTGTGGGCTATTGCTTCTTCTGTATTTGCGAATCTGGCATTAGCTCGGAGAAAGTGAGGTAAGTAAATAGTATGAAAGCATTGATTTGGGCGGAACATAGGAAACTTCGTCGTTCAAAAATAGTTTGGATTGCTGTATTTGCAATAGTTATGGTAGCAGTTATTGTCTTTGCACAAGGACAGTTTTCATTTGGAGAGAAACGATATATAGAAGGTGTCGGATGGTTTATGACTGCAGCACAATCTTTAGCTACATTTTTTCTGCTCCCTGCAGTAATTGCATTATTGGGTAGTTATTTAATCTGCCGGGAAGAACAGGAAGATACGATGAAATCTTTGCACTTGATTCCAATAAATGAATCTAAAATGATGAGTGCAAAAATGGTAGTAACTTTACTATTAAGTTTGCTACTCTATTTGTTGTTATTTCTTATTACATTCTGTGTGGAGGCTGCATTTCATTTTCAAGAGCTATCTGTGGAAATGCTCTTGAGATTTTTGAAAATTTATGTGCTGGATGGTTTAGGAACTTTTTTTGCCCTTTCTCCAGTGATTGCATTGGTAGCGCGCATAAAAAAGGGATACTGGCTTGCGTTGATATTTGCTGAGATTTATTCTTTTGCAGGGTTGTTTACAAGTATGTCAAATGGGTTAAGAGTTTTTTATCCTATAACGGCGGTGTTTATAGTTTCCGGCTATTATGAAGCAACGACTTTACAGATAATAGAAAGTACTGTAATGTTGCTAATTTGTGGGTGCATATCGCTCATCATTCTGAAAGGATTAGGAGAAAAAAAGAATATTAAGAGATAAGGAGATGATATAGGGGAAAATAAATAGTAGAGCTATTGGAGTAGTATTTTATTTATAAAACTGCATTACAAGTGTATATGAAATTCGATCCGTAATGAGAATGGGCACATGGTACTCTTACCTTTGTGTCCTCTTTTTATATTAGTGCTATAAGAAGTGTATAGACATCACAAGTGATGACAATCTTGATTTTACTATCTATCCATTAAAATTAAGATTATATAGTCATGTGTAAAATACTTTCGAGGTTATTATTAGTGCCAATTTCCATTTTGGAAAGTTCGTTTATCAAAAATTAAGTAATAACTAAGAAGATAACATTTTTTAGAAAAAATGACATGTAGAGTCGATAAAATTCCATAAAAATAAAAACTAAGAAATTTGATGTATAATAAGAACATAGTCAGTTACAGAGCTGACTAAATACATACTGAGAAAGGAGAAAGCAATATGAGTAGGAACGTAAAAAACTGGAAACTTCCTGTATATGAAATGAACGAGGTAGAAAGTTCAAATCCAGCAGGTAATTCCTTTCAGGAATTAAAAGAAATGGAATTAGAAGATTATACAGGAGCTGGAACAGCAAATACGCATTGTAACTGCTATTCGGAAGATGCATCTTGCGGTAGACTTTGCACTGGTACGGCAGAATGCCCGATTATGACAATCATTTGCTGCTAAAGTAATAGGGATGCCTTAAAACCTAAGGCATCCTTATTTTATTTAAGAACAGTTTAGAATTGAATTATATTATAAAAGCACAATAAATAGAAATACTTAATATTTTTAATAGATGTATGATATGTGAAATATATTGTAGTAGGAGGTAGTAAATGTTAGAAAAATTTTTAAAAGGAACATACTCTTTTGAGCGTCAACTTGGCAAAAATATTGTTTTTTCGAAAGATGAAATTGCAATAATTCATAAGAGAAAAGCATTTTGGGAAAAATTAGTTCATATAGAAAACCTTATTAATCTTCCATATTTTTCTCAAATAAATCAATCGGAATTAAACATGTTGTTAGGTGAGAAAGGATTTGAAGCTAAAGAAAACGATGACCTTAAAGAATGGGAAGCAATGGATCAGGCAATAAGAAATAAGAAATACGGTAGTGTTGATTTACCTAAATTTAAATGGATCAATCCAACAACTCAAAAAGCAGAAGATGACACGCCATTTATTAATTTTTTTATTCCTTTTATAAAGTATGCAAAAGGAAGATTGGATGAACAGATAAACAAATGTGGAACAAGGTATTTAGTAAATGACAATTTACAGAAAGATATGGTAAAAATATTGATTGGACATTTATATAAATTATGTATCCGTGTTTTAATATTGGAGTTGAATGTATGTAGAGAGGAGAATCAGCTACAAGGGGAAAATGCAACTGAAAGAATGGAGTTTTATTCAAATGTAATTTTGAAAGACGAACAATATTGGGAAGGATTATTAGTTGAGTATCCTGTAATGTACAGACTTATTTCTAAAGGAGTAAATAACTGGATAAACAATATGTGCGATCTTTTAACTAGATTTTCTGCTGATCAAAATTATTTGTGTTCTATCTTTCGTGACAATTCACGCTCGTTTTCTATAATAAAGTTAGATGGTGATATGTCGGATGCACATAATGGTGGTAAAACAGTTTTCAAGTTGACGCTTAGTAATAATAAAACCATTGTTTATAAGCCACGAAGTTTAAAATTGGATAGATACTTTAATGAAGTATTGGAATGGTATAATTCACAATGTGTCAAATATCCTATTTATCAACCTAAGATTATTGATAGGGAGACATATGGTTGGATGGAATTTATTGAAAACAAAAAATGTCAAAAAGAAAGTGAGCTTGAAGAGTATTATTATAAAATAGGTGTGATGTTAGGTTTATTGTATTTGTTAAGAACTACAGATATTCATTACGAAAATATTATAGCTTTTTCGGCTAATCCAGTGTTGATTGATTTAGAAGCTCTTTTCCATAATAGATTTCATATTTTAGAACAAAATACGGCACCTGGTAAGATAACAGGAATAATTGAAGGATCTGTAAGAAATGTTGGTATTCTTCCAAATTTAACATGGCATAGTAAAAATCATGGTGGAGTAGATATAAGTGCATTGGGTGGTGATTCTAATCAGATTGTACCTATGGAGATGCCAGTAATTAAAGATTATTTATCAGATGAAATAAGAATAGAATATGATAAAGGAAGGCTTCATAGCTCAAATAATAGACCGATTTCTGATGATAAAAAAATAAATATATATAATTATAGATTATCAATAGAAGGTGGTTTTTTAGAAGCATATAGCACGATTAAAGAAAGCATGAATACTTTTAAACAGTTAGTAGAGATATTTAAGACAGTGAAAGTAAGGCAGATAATCAGATCTACACAGCAGTACTCCACATTATTAAATATAGGTACTCACCCAGATTATTTAAGAAGTGGATTGGATCGTGAGATGTTGTTTACAACGTTATATAAAGAAGGAAAATTTGAAAAAAAATATAATCTAGTTGCACCGTATGAAATTAAGGATTTATTAGATAATGATATTCCGTTTTTCGTAAATTATCCTGATGAAACTAAATTATTGCATTCTAGAGGGAAAATTGAAGGGGTGTATGAAGAAAGAGGAATTGATTTAGTAAAAGGGCAATTAGAAAATATGTCAGAAGAAAACTGTGAAATACAATTAAACTTTATAAGAATGTCACTGATGGATGAAGAAAAGTATACGGTAAACCCGGTTTTAGTAAGGAGACATGATAAAGATGAAAAGAGATTGCTTGAAATAGAGTGCTATAAGAAGGCAAAAGAAATTGGTGAAGAATTAGCTCGTACAGCAATATCTGGAAATAGTGCAGAGGATATAGGATGGATTATTACAAATGTAACAGGGGTAGAAGAAACTAATTGGAGTGTTGAGCCGTCAGGAATAGATTTATACAATGGCACACCTGGTATTTTACTTTTTATGGCAGCTTTGTATAAAATTACGAGAGAAGAAAAGTATTTAGAAATAACGAAGCGAGGCATGAATGGCATTATAAAAACTCTAGAAAAATGTTTGAGTATTAAAAATGAAATGGAGAAAGAAACTGTAATTGGCGCATATACAGGTGAAACTTCTAATTTATTTCCGTTAATTGTAATAGGGGACATTATAGGTGAAGATTATACAGAATTATGTTCTAAGATTTTGTCTAACACTATAAATGTTGTAGACAAAGATGAAAATTTTGATGTCGTTGCGGGTGCGGCTGGTTGCATTCTGCAAACATATAATGTAGTTGGTAGAAAAGGATTAGAAAAAAAATCCATAGAATTAATATCTAAATGCGCTGATTATTTAATTGTAAAAGCAACAAAAAAAGATGATATGATGATGTGGAAACCTCAAATAGCATCAAATGCTTTAGCGGGTTACTCGCATGGTGCTGCAGGTATTGCTTTAGCACTTATAAAAGCAGGAGAAATATTAGGTAAGATAGAGTATTTTATTGCAGCAGAAAAAGCCTTAAATTATGAGAGAAGTTTATATGTGGAGAAAGAGAAAAACTGGGCAGATATAAGAGCACTTGGTGGTGTTACAAATTATAGTCAAGGAATTATTCCTGCTACTTGGTGTCATGGAGCTCCGGGAATACTTATGAGTAGGATAATTATGTTAGAATATATAAAAGAAGAAAAAGCGATTAAGAAAATAAAAAAGGAAATAGAGGTATCGCTTGAAACGACAATTTTTAAAGGCTTTGGAAAGAGCCATTGTTTATGCCATGGAGATTTAGGGAATATTGATATTCTATTGCAAGCATCGAATTACTCTGATAAAGAAAAAATCAATAATGTGGTGTACTCATACTTAGATGCTAACATTTCCAAATTTAAATTAGGAAGGTATAAATGTGGACTTCCTGGTCAAAATAATACACCTAGTTTAATGATTGGATTAGCAGGAATTGGATATGAGTTTTTAAAAATTTATGATAGTTCATTGCCATCAGTATTGTCACTTAGTGTGGATAAATAGAATGAATTGCATTGGTGCTCATAAAGATAGCTTTATGAGCACATTGAATAAAGGAGGAAAAGGATGTTATATAAGAAAGTTCCTTTCATTCAACAAATGTCGGAATTAGACTGTGGAGCTGCTTGTTTGACTATGATATTGCATTATTACAACAATAGAGTTCCGCTTTTTGAAGTGAGTAGAAAATGTTCTTTTTCTAGAAATGGATTGACATTAAAGGGAATTATAGAAATTAGTATGTCTTATGGATTAGAGAGTAGGGCGTATAAATTATTCGATGACTATGGAATAAAAAATTTTAAAGAATATTTGCCAGCTATCTTATTAAATAAGAAGGGACATTATGTAGTGCTAGAGGAAATAAATAAAAGACATATTGTAATAGTAGATCCAGAAATTGGCAAACGGAAAATATCTGTGAATGAAAATTTACAAGATTACTTTGAAGCCATTGTTATTTTAAAGAAAACATCAGAATTTATAGAAAAAAAACACTATATTAATAATGTTACATTGGCTATAAAGCAGAATATGGGTTCATTAAAAAAATTGTGGGGTAGTATAATTCTTTCATTTGCAATTGAAGTATGTAGTCTTATATTGCCTATATGTACTCAAATTATCATAGATGTAGCTATTGGAAGGGGAAATTATGATATTATATTACTTGTATTTTTACTTGGAATAGGAGCAGTTTTGCTTTATGGCGTATTAAGTTATTTGAAGAGTAATATAATTTTAAGTATGTCATATGACTTTTGGAAAAATTTTTCAGAGGATATTATCAAAAAATTATTTCACTTACCGATTAGTTATTTTGATATCCGCTCATCAGGAGATATTTCAAATAGAATTAACAACATAAATTTGATTAAAGACACTATGGCAAGAATAGGTAATTCTTTAATAATTAACTGTTTATCTATTTTAGTTTTTGGAATAGCTATGATGTGCATGTCAATTAGATTATCTTTAGTAATTTATGGTATTGCTATTTTTCAGGCTGTATTTTTTTATTTTTGCATGAAACATACACGACGGCTTATGCATGAAAATTTGGAGAGGCAAGAGGTTACATATACATATTTATTAGAAGTTTTAAAAAATATATTATTTATTAAAAGCTCAGATTCTAGTATTGATTCTATTAATCAGTGGAGGGAAATTTTTTCGCAACAGATGACAACTAGTTCGCACAAAGAAAAATTTTCAAATTTGTTTCAATGTATACTAATGGTATTAAAACTTACTCCGTCAATTTTATTGCTTGCTCTTGGAAGCTATGAAATTGCAGCAGAAAGATTATCATTGGGTGGTCTAATGGCGTTAGTATCTATTGGAAGTATGTTTATTAATCCTGTTTCAGCACTTGCAAATGATATGCAAGATATAGTGTATTTACGTTCTGTTTTAGAGAGACTTATGGAAATATATTATGCGGAGAAAGAAGAGAATATAAATAAGAAGGGAATTGAAAAAGAAATTCAAAGAATTCAACTTACAAATGTGAGCTTTAAATATTTTAAGTCAGGAGAAAATATTTTGAAGCGTATTAATATTTCTATTAAAAGAGGAGAAAAAATAGCGATAGTAGGAAAAACAGGCTGTGGGAAAAGCACATTGATTAAACTAATTTTAGGATTATATAAGCCAACGGAAGGACAACTTATGATTGATGGAAATAAAATTACAGAGTTGGATGTTAATGATTATAGGAAACATATCGGTATTACTATGCAGGAGGCTTATTTTTTTGATGATACAATTGAAAAAAATATTGATATTTCAAAAAAATGTGAAAAAATGCAAATACAAAAAGCTGCTCAGATGGCAAGACTGGATCAGGATATAAGTTGTATGGAAAAAGGATATGAAACTAGAATAGGAGAAAATGGAAAAAATTTATCAGGTGGACAAAGACAACGGCTTTCTATAGCTAGAGCATTAGTGAAGAATCCGGATATTATTATTTTTGATGAAGGAACCGGCCAGTTAGATGCAATAACTGAAAAAGAGATTTATAAAGAACTAAAAAATAATAATATAACACAAATTATTGTAACTCATCGCCTTTCTACTATAAAAGATGCAGATTACATATATTTAATAGAACAAGGGGAGATAGTGGAACAAGGAATGCACAAAGATTTAATTGAAACTGAGGGTATGTATGCAAAGATGTGGAAAGAACAAAATTAAACAATAATATTGAAAATATAAGAAAAAATTACTCAGTCGGTCGATTTTATTACATGTTTTTTATTAATAATATTTTAAGAGTATAATAAAAATTGTAAGGAGGACAAGAAAAAATGAAAAAAAATAGCTTTTTAATTTTAGGATTGACGCTTGTGCTATGCACTGCTACACCTTTCTCTGTTTATGCGCAAGATATAAATGGAGATGATTTGGTGATGATGCAAGAAACAGACTTTGAAAAAATGATTGCAGAGATTTTATCGATAAAATCTGAAAATCCAGAACTTACAGAAGATGAAGTGTTGAAAATTATGGATGAACAGGAGTTCGGAGATAAGAGAGATATAAGAGGAATTACAGATATTTGGAACTCTCTTACTGAATCAGAAAAAAGGTTGTGTATTCGTTATCCATTTGATGCACTTAAGGTTAATACTGCAAGAAAAATTGCAACTGAACAGACGGAGAGAAAGTTTGGATATAGTGGATTAGGAGATAGAAGTGATGCTTTTAGACATGGTATTTGGAATGCGGAAATGAGTATTTTGCTCGGTAGTAAAAAAGCAGAGTTATTTGCTACTGCACATGAAGATAAAGATGTTTCTGGAGATGAATCCGATGGCTTCCCTAAAATAGCTCATAAAGAAATGGATTTACATAATAATGAAGTGGGGAGATATATAGGAGAAGAAAATGGAAATGCTTCCGAAGATGAACTTGCAGATATAATTTATTCGAATATTTATTCAGAGTCTACTCAATTTGTATGGTTGCATGATTAATAAAAATAGTAAGATAATCAATGGAATGTCCTTGTTTGTCTTACTATTTTTTAGTATTGCGTAATTAAATACTCCTATTATTTGTATCAAGAAAATGTGAAAAGGGTAGCATGGTAGTATCACGTATATTTAAGGAGTAAACGATTATGGAAAGCCGGATTAAAATGCTTCGGGAAAAAAGGGGCTTGATACAGGAGCTTCTAGCAGTAGAGATAGGAGTAACACAGCAAATGCTCAGCAAATATGAAAAGGATATTACCATCATAAAAGTAGATGTCTTAAAAAGGATAGCAGAATATTTTAATGTAACAACAGATTACCTGCTTGGGCTGTCTGACATGAAGCGGGATCTGTCCGGTCAGATCAAGATGAATGAAACATTGGATGAGTATTATGACCTGATAGAAGTGTACAGAAGAATGGATGGGTATGACAGGGAAATGGTATGGTCGATCATGCAGACTGTTGGAAAAACTGCAGAGAAAAGAAAGC